>CALEYY010000245.1 GCA_937928295.1 uncultured Moraxellaceae bacterium | reverse complement strand
CCATGACATCGGCCTCGCTGCTTTCGCTGACCGGCTGCACCGCATCCAGCAGCAACACCAGTCGTTCCAGCCCGATGGCAAAGCCCACGGCCGGTGTCGCCTGACCGCCGAGCTGCGTCACCAAGCCATCATAGCGGCCGCCAGCGCAGACCGTGCCTTGCGAGCCCAGCGCCGTGGTCACCCACTCGAACACAGTCTTGTTGTAGTAATCCAGCCCGCGCACCAGATTCGGATTGACGCGATAGCTGACACCGCAGGCATCCAGCTGAGCACACAATGCCGCGAAGTGCTGACGCGAGCCGTCATCGAGATAATCGGCCAGTTTCGGTGCGTCACGCAGCAGCGCCTGAGTACCGGCGTCCTTGCTATCCAGAATACGCAGCGGATTGGTGGTTAGGCGGCGTTGCGAGTCATCGTCGAGCTGAGTGCGGAACTGCTCCAGATAGTTGACCAGCGCCTGGCGGTACAGGGCACGACCTTCGCTCTCGCCAAGACTGTTGATTTCCAGCGATACCACATCGCTAAGACCCAGCTCGCGCCACAGGCGCGCACTCAGCAAGATCAGCTCGGCATCCATGTCGGCACCGGCCTGACCGAAGGTTTCCACGCCAAACTGATGAAATTGGCGATAGCGACCTTTCTGCGGCCGCTCGTAGCGAAACATCGGGCCGGTGTACCAGAGCTTGGGGCTCTGGTTATGCGTGAGGCCATGCTCCAGGCAGGCGCGCACGCAGCCGGCTGTACCTTCGGGGCGCAGCGTCAGAGATTCGCCGCTGCGATCCTCGAAGCTGTACATTTCCTTCTCGACGATGTCGGTGACTTCGCCAATGGCGCGCTTGAACAGCGCCGTCGGTTCCACCACCGGCAGGCGAATTTCACGATAGCCATAGCGCTGCATGAGTGTGCGCAACACGCCTTCCAGCTGCTGCCAGCGCGGCGTGGCCTCGGGCAGCATGTCATTCATGCCACGGATGGCGTTAATACGACTCATGAACAATATCCAGATGCGCCCGGCTTATTCCGCCGACGCTTTGACAATTAACTTGGCATCGGCAGCCGCCTTGTCAGCGACCTTGGCACGCACCATCGCCTCAATTTCATCGACCAGATTATTGGTATCGATGAGGTGACTCTTTTCGCCGTTGCGATACACCAGACTTTTCGGCAAGGCACCAACCACACCGATGTCAGCCTCTTTCGCCTCGCCCGGCCCATTGACCTTGCAGCCGATCACCGACACATCCATGGGCGTGCGCACATCTTCGAGGCGTGCTTCAAGCGCGTTCATGACGCGAATGACATCGAACTCCTGGCGCGAACAGCTCGGGCAGGCGATGAAATTGATGCCGTTGGAGCGAATACCCAGCGACTTCAGGATATCGAAGCCGACCTTGACTTCATCTTCCGGCTCCGCAGCCAGCGACACACGCAAGGTGTCGCCAATACCGTTGAGCAGCAGGCCGCCCATGGCCACGGCCGACTTCACGGTGCCGGAGCGAAACACACCGGCCTCGGTCAGACCAAGATGCAGCGGGTTGTCGATCTGCGCCGAGAGCAGGCGGTAGGCATCGAGCGTGAGAAAAACATTGGACGCCTTCACACTGACCTTGAACTCGTGAAAATTCAGGCGATCCAGAATGTCGATGTGCCGCATCGCTGATTCAAGCAGCGCGGCACCCGTGGGCTCGCCGTACTTTTTCTGCAAGTCTCTTTCCAGCGAACCGGCATTAACGCCAATACGAATAGAGATGCCGTGATGGCGCGCGGCAGCCACAACCTCACGCACTTTGTCATCGGAACCGATATTGCCCGGATTGATGCGCAGGCAATCAACGCCCTGCTCGGCCACGGCCAGTGCAATGCGATGATCGAAGTGAATGTCGGCCACCAGCGGCACGCCCGGCACCTGCTTGCGGATCTGCCCGAAGGCGACAGCGGCCTCCATGGACGGCACCGACACACGCACGATGTCTGCACCAGCCGTGACGCACCGTTGAATCTGCGCCACCGTGGCCGCCACATCGCAGGTCTCGGTGTTGGTCATGGTCTGCACCGTGATCGGGGCATCGCCACCCACGAAAATATTGCCGACACGAATCTTGCGGGTCAGGCGGCGCTGGATCGGTGACTCATGCATGGCAGGCATTTCCTCAATGGCGACCGGGGCAAGTCGCACATGCTTCAGGGCAAATGATCAGGGCTTGGGCGCCGGCGTCGGTGCCAGGCGGAAGCTGGCGATCTCGCCACGGGCATACTGCTTCAAGTTCACACCACGGCCATTACGGCTAAGCGAAGTGACATTGACATTGCCGATGTTGATCGAAAAAGGAGCTTGCCCGGTGACCGTCACCGCCTGGCCGGCATTTTTCAAGCCGTAGACCAGCTCCTGGCCGGTGGCATCGCGCACGCTGATCCAGGATTTTCCGGTGAAATTGAAATTGAGGCTGTCGATACCCGGCGGTGCGCTAATCGGCTTGGGCGTAGCTGCCGGTGCCGCAGTCACGGGAATGACCGTAGACGCAGTAGCAGCGGGCCTAGCTGCGGCAGGCACCACAACGGGCTTCACGGCGACGGGCAGCGCAACGGGCTTGGCCGCTGGCTGCGCTGTCAATGCGGGGGCGGCAACCGGTGCTGCCGGTTTTGCCGCCGGCAATGATGCAGGCGCTGCGGCTGCCGGAGCGGCCGGTACAGCCATCGCAGCAGGCAAAGCAGAGGCTGGTGCTGTCGCAGCCGGGCCAACGGGCAACTGAGCTGGAACCGTCGATGCCGGGACGGGCACCGCTGTCGCGAGCGCAGGATCTACGGTCGGAGCCGGCACTGTCGCCTCAGGGGCAACCGGCATTGCAGCAACGGGCTCTGGCGTCACCGGCAAAGGTGCTTCCGGCGGCACTTGCTGCGCCACATCGGCATCAATATCAATCACGCCATTGTCTGTCATGGGTTCGGTATTAACATCACCACTGCCCTGCCAGAACAAGGTGCCCAGTAAGAGCAGCACCAGCAATGCCAGGGAGCCGATAGACAGCACTTGCGTCATGCTGATTTGCTGCAAGCTCGCCATGGTCTTGGTCAGACTGCCTGGCAGGTCACTGGCCTTGCGCGTGGAAACCTGAGACATGTTCGTGCTGGCACGCTGCATGGATGCGCTCGATGGGCTCAGTGATGCTGATGCCGCAAGACCTTGCGCAGCAGCAATCACATCCATTTCAGCAATCAGCGCAGAGCCATCCAGATGCACAAGCTGGGCATAACGACGGGCGTAACCGCGAGCAAACGCAAGGCCCGGCAAGGAGGCATAATCATCCTCCTCCAGAGCCTTCAGATACTTCGGCGAGAGATTGGTTTCTGTCGTCACATCATCCAGCGACAAACCTCGCTTCTCGCGAGCCAGTCGCAATTGTTGACCCGGTGTCGGGCCAGCGCTGATGACATCAACAGATACACCCAGTTCGTCAGACGAGCTCACGGAAACATTCCTCAAAACATAAAAATTGCGGGTTAGACCCGGATAATTTCATTACTGCGTGTCTGTGCCTGCCAGCGTTCGGCACGGCGCGTGCGGTCCTTGACCTGCCCAACGAGCTGACCGCAGGCGGCATCAATATCGTCGCCGCGTGTGGTGCGAATAGTACAGGTGTAACCGGCGCGAATCAGCTGATTCTGGAACTCAATGATTTGCGCGCGCGGGGTACTGCCATACGGCGCATGCGGAAACGGATTGAACGGGATCAGATTGATCTTGCTGGGCACATCGCGCAGCAGCTCGATGAGCTGGGCGGCATGCTCAGGCTTGTCGTTGACGCCTTCCAGCATCACATATTCCATGGTCACGCGGCGACGCCCGACCTCACTGCCCTGATGATGCAGCAGCCAGCGCTTGCAGGCGGCCATCAGCTCTTTCAGCGGATACTTCTTGTTGATCGGCACCAGCTCGTTGCGCAGCTCGTCGTTGGGCGCATGCAGAGACACCGCCAGCGACACATCAATGGCTTGCGTGAACTTGTCGAGCATGGGCACCACGCCCGAGGTCGACAGTGTGACGCGACGCTTGGAGAGGCCGTAGGCAAAGTCATCGAGCATGATGCCCATGGCCGGAATCACGGCATCGAGATTGAGCAGCGGCTCGCCCATGCCCATCATCACCACATTGGTCAGCGCACGGGTCCGGGTCAGCTCGCCGTCAGCATTGCGGCCGCTGAACTCACCTTCATCGAGATAGGATCGATTGGCGATCCAGACCTGGCCGATGATTTCTGCCGGCGTCAGATCACGCATGAAGCCCTGCTTGCCGGTCGAACAGAAGCTGCAGTCGAGCGCACAGCCAACCTGCGACGACACACACAGCGTCTTGCGCTCGCCATCGGGAATGAGCACGGTTTCGACCATGGCGTTGGGCGCCACCTCGATGATCCACTTGCGTGTGCCATCGGCGGAGAAATGCTTGTAGGTGACTTTCGGTGGCCGTACTTCTGCAAACTCTTCGAGCTTGACGCGCAGCGACTTGGCGAGATTGGTCATCTCGGCAAATTCGGTGATGCCCTGCTGATGAATCCACTTCATGACCTGGCCGGCGCGGAATTTCTTCTCGCCGATGGTGGCGAAATAAGCCTCCATCTGCTCACGGCTGAGCCCGATCAGATTGACCTTTGGGGTGGGTGTTGAAGCAGTATTGGCAACATCAGTCATGGCAGGCTCGACGGGTTATTACACCAGTTATGTCGGAACATTTATGCACAGCAGCAGGCCGCCTGACGCTCGGCCTATCATGCAGAAAGGCCGCAATACCTGAGCATGCGGCCCTTCAAGCACTTGCCGCGTTAGCGGCGGCCCCGCGCAGGTATGCTGCGCAGAGCATTACACGACCTTAGCGGGTACGCGCGCAAACTTCCAGCGAGCTGAAGAAGTAAGCAATCTCACGAGCGGCCGAGCTGGTCGAGTCCGAACCGTGAGCAGCATTTTCATCGATGCTAACAGCGAAATCGGCGCGGATAGTGCCTGGAGCAGCGTCTTTCGGGTTGGTAGCACCGAGGATGTCACGGTGAGCCAGAACGGCGTTTTCGCCTTCCAGTGCGCTAACCACAACCGGGCCGGAAGTCATGAAAGCAACCAGGTCATTGAAGAACCCACGGCCGGCGTGCTCGGCGTAGAAGCCTTCGGCTTCGGCCTTGGACAGGTGCTTCATCTTGGTGGCAACGATCTTGAGGCCGGAAGCTTCAAAGCGGCTGAAAATGGCACCAATGGCGTTCTTGCCAACAGCGTCCGGCTTGATGATGGAAAGCGTGCGTTCAACGGCCATGAGTGGCTCCAGTGTCACAATAAGAAAAAGGCGTCGAGCGTGTTCAGCTCGAACTTGGGCGCGGATTATACCGGCGTCTGTGGGTAACTGCCAGAGATGGTTTTGGGTTCTTTAGCGGGTCCGCTTCCGAGGCAGGGAGTAGCTGTTCAAACACGCCGTGAATACATCCATGTAGGCTCCATGCGCCATCCATGGCGCATGACGGTTTGTACAGCTACTCCCTGCTTCGGGCGCTCAGCGTGAGGCCCCACCCTGCAGTCAGCTACACAACGCTAGTGTGGTGCCCAGCGAACCCGCTCCCGTTTATCGCGAGAGTAGTGTGCGGCAAACCAGTCACTTGGGGATACGGAAGTTCAGTGGCGTATGAGAGTGCTGTCGGCGCTGACGGATGACACAGGTCGCGCCGTCATGCGCCATGGATGGCGCATAAGAGCCTACATGGGCGAACGCGGGGTTTGTCGGCGCACCGCGCCGAACCGCGTGAGCGACCGCGCGATGTAGCGCGCGGGCTGGGTGGACTTGCGGCGTGCGAGACCTGTGTCATCCGTCAGCGCCGGCCGGTCTATCAATGCTTCTCTGAAGCGTGATTCAAGGTATAGCGGGGAATTTCAATAACAAGGTCTTCGTCGCCCATAACAGCCTGACAAGACAGCCGAGACTCCGCCTCCAATCCCCACGCCTTATCGAGCATATCTTCCTCAAGCTCGTCCAGCTCATTGAGCGAGTCAAAGCCCTCGCGCACTACCACATGGCAGGTCGTGCAGGCACAGGATTTCTCGCAAGCGTGCTCGATAGAATAACCCTGACGCAGCGCGGCGTCGCAAATGGTCTCGCCCACATTGGCCTCGATCACGGCGCCGTTCGGGCAGATCTCGTGGTGTGGCAGCAGGATGATGTTGGGCATGTCAGTGTTCCTCGAAATCAGTCAGCGTCTTGCCCGTGAAGGCCTGACGGATGCCGGCGTCCATGCGCCGGGCAGCAAAAGTTTCACTGGCGTGGTTCAGCGCTTCGGCGGCGGCGGTGATGGCAGCGGCATCGTCGGCAGCGGCCAGCGTTTTCAAGCCCTGCACCGCTGCCTGCAATTCGGCCAGCTCGGATGCGCTGAGCAGATCACCCTGCTGAGTCAACGCCGCTTCGGTGGCGATCCACAGGCGCTCGGCCTCCGCACGGGCTTCGGCCAGCGCGCGTGCCTGCATGTCCTGCACAGCGGCGGCTTGCGATTCGCGCAGCAGGCGCAGGATGTCGTCGTCTTGCAAGCCCCAGGACGGCTTCACGACGATCTCGGCACGCACGCCGGAAATGGTTTCTTCGGCGCTGACGCTGAGCAGGCCATCGGCATCGACCTGGAACAGCACGCGAATGCGCGCGGCACCAGCCACCATCGGCGGGATGCCCTGCAGCTCGAAACGCGCCAGCGAGCGGCAGTCGCTGACCATCTCGCGCTCGCCTTGCAGCACATGCAGGCTCATCGCGGTCTGGCCATCCTTGAAGGTGGTGAACTCCTGTGCGCGCGCCACCGGAATCGTGGTGTTGCGCGGCACGATCTTCTCAACCAGGCCACCGTAGGTTTCCAGCCCGAGCGAAAGCGGGATGACATCGAGCAGCAGCAAGTCGCTGTCGGGCTTGTTGCCCGCGAGGATGTTGGCCTGCACAGCAGCACCTACGGCCACAACCTGATCCGGGTCGAGATGATCCAGCGCCGGCTTGCCGAAGAACTCGGCAACACGACGACGCACCAGCGGCACGCGCGTGGAGCCACCAACCAGCACCACTTCGGCCAGATCCGCCGGCTTCAGGCCGGCATCGCGCAGGGCACGACGACAAGCCTTCAGCGTGTCGTCAACGCGGGCAGCAATGAGTGATTCGAAATGCTCGCGCGTCAGCGTCGCCTGCCAGTCGGCAGGTGCGCCGCCGGTGCCGGCCGCCAGCGACAGCGGCACAGACTCACGCGTGCTCAGCGCTTCCTTGACGCGACGCGAGGTCTGCAACAGGCGGCGCTGCACTTCGGCATCCGGGTTGACAATGCCGGCGCCGGCCATGATCCAGCTCGCGATGGCGTGATCGAAATCATCGCCACCGAGTGCGGAATCGCCGCCGGTGGCCAGCACCTCGAATACGCCCTGATGCAGACGCAGAATGGAGATGTCGAAAGTGCCGCCGCCGAGGTCATAAATGGCGTGGATGCCTTCGTGCTGCTGATCCAGACCGTAGGCGACAGCCGCCGCCGTGGGCTCGTTGAGCAGACGCAGCACTTTCAGGCCAGCCAGCGTGGCAGCATCCTTGGTGGCTTGGCGCTGCGCTTCGTCAAAGTAGGCCGGGACAGTAATGACCGCGCCGGTGATATCGCCGCCGAGGGCCGTTTCGGCGCGCTCGCGCAGCACCTTGAGAATCTCTGCCGAGGCTTCGACCGGGCTTTTCAAGCCGGCGATGGTGTTGAAATAAGGCATGCCGTTATCG
>CALEYY010000244.1 GCA_937928295.1 uncultured Moraxellaceae bacterium | reverse complement strand
TCTTCCGATCTAGCCATCTCATTATCAAGATACAGCCGGCCCAGTGCCAACAACAAACCTATAAACAAACCCAGCGGCAGAATCAGCTCCAGAAACCCGGGCAGGCGATACCAGAGCACGGCCGTGAGCAGATCGACAGCAATCTTGCCGTTCGCCGCCTTCTCGAAGAACTGGATGACGCGGCTGCTCATCAGAATGACCGTGAGCAGACCGGCCACGGCAAAACTGGTCGCCAGCACTTGCGTGGCTAGGTATCGGCGGATGATCACACAGGCATCCTTGATTAGATGACAGATTGAAAATAGCGTTCAGGGCGCTCGCGTCACGCTGGCAAAAGCCGCCCTGACCATTACACTAGCGCGAGATTATCAAACATCCACCCGGCTTTGTCTTGCCGCATGATGTTATCGCCATAACCCTGCATTCTGTCTGGAGAAGTTCATGGAACTCGCCGTCGTCGCCGTTGCCGCCTCTGCCCTCGCGCTGGACAAACATCCGGCAATCGTTGTTGCTGTTTCGGGCACGACCCTCGGTGTCAGTGCCGCCGCGCTCGATGCCGCTGCGGACGGCGCACTGTCGCGTGCACTGACGCATGCCGGCTTCGACGGCAAGGCCGGCCAGACCCTACCGCTGTACGGCCTGCTCGGCATCAAGGCCGGTCTGGTGCTGGTCGTCGGCACCGGCGCACTGCCGGATAGCGGCGAGCTGTCGCTGCAGGTCTGGCACAAGGTTGCGCTGGCCAGCGTGAAAGCGATTCCGGGCAAGATCGGCAAGGCGCTGTCTACCCTGGCCGAGGTGCCGGTGGCCGGCAGCTCGCTGGAGAGCCGCGTGAGCGACCTCGCGCGCTTTGCGCTGGAAGCGAGCTATCGCTTCGACAGCTACAAGTCGAAGAAGCCGGAAGCCAGCGATCTGCTCGCCAAGCTGACCTTGGCCATCGCCGACAAGGCCGAGCTGAAGACCGCCAAGGATGCGCTGATCTGGGGCCAGTGCATCGGCACCGGCCAGAGCTTCGCGCGCGACCTCGGCAACCAGCCACCGAATGTCGCCTACCCCGGCTATCTCAGTGAGATGGCACGCGCGCTCGGCGACGACGGCAGCGTCACTGTGGAAGTGCTCGGCGAGGCCGAGATGCACAAGCTCGGCATGCACTGCCTGCTCTCGGTCTCGGCCGGCTCCGCGCACGAAGCCCAGCTGGTGACCATGACCTACAACGGCGGCAAGGCTAAGGATGCCCCGGTGGTACTGGTCGGCAAGGGCATCACCTTCGACACCGGCGGCATCAGCCTGAAGCCGGGTGCCGGCATGGACGAGATGAAGTACGACATGTGCGGCGCCGCCTCGGTGCTCGGCGTGATGGCGGCGATCAAGCTCGCCAAGCTCAAGCTCAATGTGGTCGGCGTGATTGCCTGCGCCGAGAACATGCCGTCGGGCACGGCCACGCGCCCCGGCGACATCGTGAAAACCATGTCTGGCCAGACCGTGGAAATTCTCAATACCGACGCCGAAGGTCGCCTCGTACTTTGCGACGCGCTGACCTATGTCGAGCGCTTCAAGCCGGCAGCCGTGGTAGACATCGCCACGCTCACCGGCGCCTGCGTGGTCGCGCTCGGCAAGGTCGCGTCCGGCCTGTTCTCCACACAGGATGCCCTCGCCGACGAGCTCCTCGCCGCCGGCCAACGGGTCGATGACCGTGCCTGGCGCATGCCGGTCTGGGACGACTACCAGGAGCTGCTGGACTCGCCCTTTGCCGACATCGCCAACATTGGCGGCCCGACCGCCGGCTCGATCACCGCCGCCTGCTATCTGGCGCGCTTCACCAAAGCCTATCCCTGGGCGCATCTCGACATCGCCGGCACGGCCTGGCTGAGCGGCGCGCAGAAGGGCTCGACCGGTCGACCGGTGCCGCTGCTGCTGGAATTCCTGCGCGCCCGCGCGGCGGCCTGAGGCGCTCGTGGAAATCACCTTCTATGTGCTCGCGGCTGATGCGCCCCTGTCGGCGCGCCTGACCACCGCCTGCCGACTGGTGGACAAAGCCTGGCAGCAGAATCGCAAGATCCTGCTGCAGGCGGCGAACCGGGCCGAGGCGGAGGCGCTGGACGAACTGCTCTGGGCCTTCAAGGCCGAAGCCTTCATTCCGCATCATCTGGTCGGTGACGGCCCGACGCCGCCACCGCCGGTACGCATCGGCTGGGAAGCAATGCCCAGTGACAGCCGCGACATCCTGATCAATCTCGGCGCTGACATCCCGGCCGGCTTTGAGCGCTTTCAGCGTGTGATCGAGATTGTCGCCGGCAGCAGCGATGAGCGCGAGCAGGCACGCGGGCACTGGAAGGAATACAAGCGTCTGGGCTATGCCGTGCAGGCGCATGAATTGAAGGGCTAAAGCGTGTTTATCGCGCATGCACCGGTCGGCTATATGACCTCGCGCTTGCTCGCTCGCTACTGTGTAGATGATGCTGTGATGTATCGTCGCTTCATTGGTTGGGGCATGTTGGGTGCCGTTGCGCCCGATCTTGACCTGCTCTGGTCTGTTTTTGTCGACCACAAGGCATATGATCACCACAGCTACTTTACGCACCTGCCCATCACATGGCTTGCAGCGGTACTGCTGACTGGACTCTGGGCACGACGCCAACATGCCATCGGCATACTGGCATTAAGCTTCAGTCTGGGCGGACTCATGCACATGGTGCTCGATACGCTTGTCGGCGGCATACGCTGGTTTGCACCATTTTCCGATCACTATGTTGTCTGGTTTCAGCCATCACCTGACTTTCTGGCCTTGTGGTGGTTTTATTTTCTGTTTCACTGGTCATTCAAATTGGAACTTTTTCTCGCTGCTCTGGCCATTTTGTATTGGCTCAAGCCGAATCGGCGATTCAGTTCACAATAGCAACGCCCACACCGGCATTGTCCTCGCTATAATTCGCGCCTTTATAAGATGGCGGCCTGAATTCATTAGGGCGTCGATGACTGCCGAGATCATGATGGAACCGACTTTCAACCCCGCCGACATCGAACGCCACTGGGCCGAACGCTGGGAAGCCGAAGGCTGCTTCAAGCCATCCGGCACCGGCACGCCGTACTGCATCATGATCCCGCCGCCGAATGTGACCGGCTCGCTGCACATGGGTCACGGCTTCAACAACGCCATCATGGATGCCCTCGTGCGCTTCCACCGCATGCGCGGCCATAACACGCTCTGGCAGCCGGGCACCGACCACGCCGGCATCGCCACCCAGATGGTGGTGGAGCGCCAGCTCGCCGCCAACGGTGTCAGTCGTCATGACCTCGGCCGCGACAAATTCCTAGAGAAAATCTGGGAGTGGAAGGAGCAATCGGGCGGCACCATCACCAACCAGATTCGTCGCCTCGGCTCGTCGGTGGACTGGTCGCGCGAACGCTTCACCATGGATGCCGGGCTGTCGAAGGCCGTGCAGGAAGCCTTCGTGCGCCTGCACGAGGATGGCCTGATTTATCGCGGCAAGCGCTTGGTGAACTGGGACCCGAAGCTGCACACGGCGATCTCCGACCTGGAAGTGCTGTCGGAAGAGAAAACCGGCTCGATGTGGCATTTCCGCTATCCGCTGGCGTCCGGTAATGGTCATCTCGTGGTCGCCACCACGCGTCCGGAAACGATGCTCGGTGACAGTGCCGTCGCCGTGCATCCGGAAGATGAGCGCTACCAACACCTCGTTGGCGAGATGATCCGCCTGCCGGTCACCGGCCGCCTGATTCCGATCATCGCCGACACCTATGTGGACAAGGACTTCGGCACCGGCTGCGTGAAAATCACGCCGGCGCACGACTTCAACGACTATGAAGTGGGCAAGCGCCACGACCTGCCGCTGATCAATGTGCTCGACCGCGATGCCGCCATCCTCGCGACCTTCGAGGTCATGGCCGGCGGTACCTTTGCGCCGCTGCCTGCCGAGAGCTGTCCGGCCGCTTTCGCCGGCCTTGATCGCTTCGTGGCGCGCAAGCAGATTGTGGCGCTGGCCGAGGCCGAGGGCTGGCTGGAAGAGATCAAGCCGCACGCGCTCAAGGTGCCGACCGGCGACCGCTCCAATGTCGTGATCGAGCCCTGGCTGACAGACCAGTGGTATGTGAAGGCAGCCGTGCTCGCCAAGCCGGCGCTGGAAGCCGTCGAGGACGGCCGCATAAAGTTCGTGCCCGAGCAGTACCAGAACATGTACTACGCCTGGATGCGCGACATTCAGGACTGGTGCATCTCGCGTCAGCTCTGGTGGGGTCATCGCATCCCGGCCTGGTACGACAACGAAGGCCGCGTCTATGTGGGTCGCGATGAGGCCGAAGTCCGCGCCAAGCACAGCCTCGCTGCCGACTTCGCCCTGCGCCAGGATGACGATGTGCTCGACACTTGGTTCAGCTCCGCGCTGTGGACTTTCTCCACGCTAGGCTGGCCGGACAAAACGCCGGACCTCAGCACCTTCCATCCGACCAATGTGCTGGTCACCGGCTTCGACATCATCTTCTTCTGGGTCGCGCGCATGATCATGATGACCATGCACTTCATGAAGAACGAGGACGGCACGCCGCAAGTGCCGTTCAAGACCGTCTATGTGCACGGTCTGGTGCGCGATGGCGAAGGCCAGAAGATGTCGAAGTCCAAGGGCAATGTGCTCGACCCACTCGACATCATCGACGGCATCGCGCTCGACGACCTCGTGGCCAAGCGCACCACCGGCCTCATGCAACCAAAAATGGCCGAGAAGATCGAGAAGGCGACGCGCAAGGAGTTCCCGGATGGCATACGCGCTTTCGGTACCGACGCCCTACGCTTCACCAACTGCGCGCTGGCCTCGACCGGCCGCGACATCAAGTTCGACATGAACCGCGTCGAGGGCTATCGCAACTTCTGCAACAAGCTCTGGAACGCGACGCGCTATGTGCTGTCGCAGACCGAGGGTCAGGATGTAGGACTGGATGAATCGCTGCCACTGGCGCGCTCGGTCGCCGACCGCTGGATCATCTCGCGCCTGCAGGAAACCGAGGCCGCCGTCATCGCGTCGATGCAGGAATACCGCTTCGACCATGTTGCGCAGACCATCTACGATTTCGTCTGGAACGAGTACTGCGACTGGTATCTGGAGCTGACCAAGCCGGTGCTGGCGGCAGAGACGACCGCCAGTGCCGAAGAGCAGCGCGCGACTCGCCGCACCCTGGTGCGTGTGCTCGAAGCCATTCTGCGCATCACCCACCCGCTGATGCCGTTCATTACCGAAGAAATCTGGCAGCGCGTGAAGCCGCTCGCTAATGTCAGCGGCGAGTTCCTCATGCTGGCGCGCTTCCCGGAGCCGGATCTGACCCGCGTGGATGCCGAGGCTGCCGCCGAAGTGGCGTGGGTTCAGCAGGTCATCGCCGGGCTGCGCAACATCCGTGGCGAACTCGGCATCTCGCCGGGCAAGCCGCTGGCGCTGCTCGTTGCGAATGCCTGCAGCGAAGATGCCGCCCGTCTCGAGCGCCAGGCGGCGCTGCTGCGCTTCGTGGGCCGTCTCGAAAGCATCACCGTGGTCGCCAGCGAAGCCGAGCTGCCGCCGGTGTCGACTGCGCTCATCGGCACAATGACGCTGGGCGTGCCGCTCGCCGGCCTGATTGATGTGGGTGCTGAGGTCGCACGTCTGGACAAGGAGATCGCGCGTCTCGGCCAAGAAGTGGCGCGCGTCGAAGCCAAACTCGGCAACGAGTCCTTCGTGGCACGTGCGCCTGCCGAGGTCGTTGCCAAGGAACGTGAGAAGATCGCGGAAAACCAGCGGGCACAAGCCGCGCTGGCGCTGCAGCGTGAAAAGATCGCTGCGCTGAGCTAACAATCAGCGCGGCGGCGGGCTTGCTGATGCAAGCCTGCCGTCACGAGGCCTTGGCGTACCGACTCTCCGCGAGCACTGCAGCCTCGCGCGCCATGAAGACCGGATAAGCCCGCAGCTCCGTGGCAATGATCACAACTTGTGTGCGATTGGTGACCGATAGCAGCCTCATGATGGCCGACACATGCGTTTTGACGGATGACTCGGAAAGCCCGATCTCCCACGCAATCTGCTTATTTAGCAGCCCCTCGCGCAACCCCATGAGCACGCGAAAACGACGCGAAGACAAGCCAGCCACATTACGTGCCAGCTCGGCATAACGATCGAATTCGTCAAGCACAGACGCTGTGGCTACATCCCCAGGCAAGCGACGCGTCCCTTCCAACAACTGGCTCATCGTGGCCAGAAAGTCCTCACCTTTTGACAGTCTGGTCATGAATCTCACAGCGCCATGCAAACGCACATCATGACCCGTGGCCACATCGTCCTTGTCGGCAATCACCAGTAGGGGCATTTCAGGATATCGTGCATTGATCTGTGCCAGCCCCGCCAGGCCATTAGCCTCGGGCAAGCTCAGGTCATATACCAAGAGCTGCGGCGCGCTGTCAGCCTGCAGACTTTGCATGAGGGCGGCGTAACCATCTGAAAACTCAGTCTGAAAAGCTTGGGCTTGCTGCTCCAGAAGCAAGGCAAGAGCCTGACGAAACAGGGGCTGACTATCCGCAATCAGAACACGCATGGTAACTCGCTCACTGTAATGGAGGTCATGGCAGACCTCGATGCGGGCGGTAGTGTCCCCCTTCTCCCAGCGATTGAGAAACCCGAAATTGTTACTAATGGTGTGAAAGAATCTAAGCGGGGCGGCGGCCGAAAAAACCACCCTTAAGGTCCGCAAAGCCTTGCAGCACCTGGCTATAGCTGTTCATGACAAACGGGCCGCTGGCACTTATTGGCTCATTTATCGGCTCGCCGATGAGCACGAGCAGCTGACTATTTTCAATTGCCGTGACCAATAAGTCACGCTCACGACTCGACATCACCGCAAGACCGTCTGCCTCCAGCCGGTCGTCTTGGCCAAATTGCAGGCAGCCAGAGCGCAAAAATATCAGCGCAGTATCGCCTTTCTCGGTCTTGAATGTGACCTCATGACCTGCGCGGATCTGCACATCCAGAACACTGATGCGGGTATGCGTAATGGCCGGCCCCGCAGTTTCGTTGAAACGACCGGCAATGACTCGAACCGAACCCGCCTGAGCTGGCAGCTCAATGATCGGAATTTCTGCCTGAGCAAGACTTTGATAGCCCGGCGCAGACATCTTGCTGGCTGCTGGCAAATTGACCCAGAGCTGTACCAGCTCGAAGCGCCCGCCGCGTTGCGTGAACGCTTCGCTGAAAAACTCTTCATGCAGAATGCCTCCAGCGGCAGTCATCCACTGCACATCACCGGCACGAATAACACCGCCAGCACCGGTCGAATCGCGGTGCTCGATCTCACCTGCATACACGATCGTGACTGTTTCAAAACCTCGATGCGGATGCTCATGGACACCCTTGCGCTGCGACGACGGCGGCAAGTGGCCGGGACCGATGTGGTCCAGCAGCAGAAATGGCGAGATGGTATTGCCAAGCTCGTAATGCGAGAACACCGACAACACGGGCGAAAAATCCCCGACCGCAAAGCGCGTATCGTTGCGATGCATGAAAGCGAGACTTTTCATGGTGACACCCTCCCCAACAAGGGGACCCATGCTGCCAGCGGCAAGCCGTTACGCCAAGCAGAGAAACCTGGCAATGCAGAACATGTGTGATGACTTCTGAGGAGATATCGAGCAAAAGGCTTTGATCAGCCAAATATGGTGCCGGCAAGAGGAGTCGAACCCCCGACCTTCGCATTACGAATGCGCTG
>CALEYY010000243.1 GCA_937928295.1 uncultured Moraxellaceae bacterium | reverse complement strand
GGCCATCCGCCACCAGCTGCCGAACCTGTTGATGATTCAAATGAAAACCATCCGCCGCCGGCACGCGCTGCAAGACGCGCGGATCACCGTGCAGGCAAAGCGCAATCGGCGCACAGACACCGCCAGTAGCCTGCGCCTCAGCCACAGCCACAGCCACAGCAGCGGCTTTCAGCGCAACCAGCGCTTCGGCCGCCAGCACATAATCATCCAGCGACCATGCCGGCAAGCGCAAAAGCCAACCCTCGCGAGCATCGGCCGACGCATTCAGGCCGGAGCGCAAGCGCTGCTCAGCCCAGAGCCTAACCTCCGCCAGCGAGCTCAGTGCCGGCGTGATGCGCCAGATCGCCGGCAGTCGCGCCGCCGCCACGATGGGGCCATTCGCCGCCGGAAACGGCAGCTGCAGGAAGTCGTCGGGCGCAACCCATCGAGCCGGCTGGCCCTCACGGCCCTGCATGGCGCTGGAGCCAGCAGCATCGCCATAAGACTCGCCGCTCCAGCAAGTCACTTGCCAGACCGAAAGCTCAACGGATTTGTCGGGATAGTCATGCTGAATGCGGATCAGCGGCGTCAGCGTCTCAGCCCACAGGCCCAGCTCTTCGTGGAGCTCGCGCTGCAAGGCTTCGACCTCGGTTTCACCGGGCTCGACCTTGCCGCCAGGAAACTCCCAAAGGCCGCCCTGGTGCTTGTGCTGCGGGCGTTGCGCCAGCAGCACACGACCATCCTGCCTGCGAATGACCGCGGCTACCACCTGAACACGCTGACGAGTCATGACGGCTCAGGATCGGTAGTCGGCGTTGATCTTCACATAATCGTAAGAGAAGTCGCAGGTCCACACGGTATCGCTGAACGAGCCACGACCGAGATCGATGCGAATAGTGATCTCCGGCTGCTGCATCACCGCTGCGCCCTGCGCCTCGGTATAGGAAGCCGCCGCACCGCCGTTCTGACAGAGCAGCACGGCATCCAGCCAGACATTGATTTTCGACACATCCAGCGCCGGTACACCGGAGCGGCCAATCGCCGCAAGAATGCGGCCCCAGTTGGGGTCGGAGGCAAAGAACGCGGTCTTGATCAGCGGCGAGTGCGCCACGGCATAAGCAACATCGCAGCATTCCTGGATGTTGCCGCCGCCTTCCACGCGCACGGTCATGAACTTGGTGGCACCCTCGCCATCACGCACGATGAGCTGGGCCAGGCGCAAAAATACACGCCTCAGCACCGCATGCAGCGCCGCATAAAGCTCGCCGTCGGCAGCCGTCAGCAGCGCATTGCCGGCCTTGCCGGTGGCAATCAGCACGCAGGCATCGTTGGTCGAGGTATCGCCATCGATGGTGATGCGGTTGAACGAGCCTTCGACGACATCACGCAGCAGCGACTGCAGCAGCACCGGCGCAACAGCGGCATCAGTAGCCACATAGCCGAGCATCGTCGCCATGTTCGGGCGAATCATGCCGGCACCCTTGGAGATGCCAGTAACGGTGTAAGTCGTGCCGTCCACAGTGAACTGTTCGCTGGCGCCCTTGGGCAGCGTGTCCGTGGTCATGATGCCGTTGGCGGCGGCGACCCAGTTGTCTGCATCCAGCGCCGCCAGCGCGGCCGGAAGACCTGCCTGCAAACGGGCCACCGGCAGCAGCTCGCCAATCACACCGGTGGAAAACGGCAGCACCTGCGTCTCAGCAACGCCCGTCAAGCCTGCCAACGACTGGCAGGAAACCTGCGCAGCCACCATGCCCGGCTCACCGGTGCCAGCATTAGCATTGCCGGTATTAATCACCAGATAACGCGGCGAGCCGGCCTGCAGATGCGCCTTGGCCACATGCACCGGCGCGGCACAGAAGGCATTGGTGGTGAAAACACCCGCCGTATTCGCCCCCTCGGCAATCTCGAAAACCACCAGATCGCGACGATTCTTGTAGCGAATACCCGACTCGGCAATACCAATACGCACACCGTTGACCGGCAGCATGACAGGAAGCGACAGATCACCCACGGCCATGACGAACTCCTTGCTTGATACGGCTAAGGCTTACGCCAGCTGACCGTGACATTGTTTGAATTTCTTGCCCGAACCGCAGGGGCAGGGATCGTTGCGGCCGACCTTGGCGCCATCGCGCACAAAGGTCTGCTGCTCTTCGTCGGCAGCCGGCGTCGGCATTGGCAGCGGTTCACCCGCCTCTATCGCCGCCATTTCGGCCTCCGCCTGTGCGGCATCGGCATGATCAAAGTGCAGCGCCATGGACTTCGCCTCGGCTTCGCGCTGCGCTTCCATCGCCGCTACTTCTTCGGCGGTCGGCACATGCAGGCGCGCCAGCGTCTGGATCAGCTCCAGCTTCACGGCATTGATCAGCTGCTCGAAGAGCTGGAACGCCTCGCGCTTGTATTCCTGCTCCGGATTCTTCTGCGCATAGCCGCGCAGATGGATGCCCTTGCGCAGGTAGTCCATGGCCGCCAGATGATCCTTCCAGTGGCGATCGATGATCTGCAGCATGACCTGCTTTTCGAGCTGGTTGGCGGTGTCGTCGCCCATGCGCTCGCGCTTGTCCAGCCAGGCTTGCAGCACAGCATCACGCACACGCGCACGCAGGCCCTCTTCGTCGAGCTTGCTGTCTTCATCAAGCCAAACCTGCAGGGGCAGCATCTGATCAAAATCGGTCTGCAAGGCCTGCTCCAGGCCCGGCACATCCCACTGCTCATCCAGACTCAGCGGCGGAATATAAGCATTGATCACGCTATCCACCACATCGGCGTGAATCAGCGTGACATTTTCGCTGATGCTGGCCGAGCCGAGAATATCGTCGCGCTGGGTGTAAATGGCGCGGCGCTGCTCGTTGGCCACATCGTCGTACTTCAGCAAATTCTTGCGGATATCAAAGTTGCGCGCCTCGACCTTGCGCTGTGCGCCTTCAATCGACTTCGACACCCACGGATGCTCGATGGCCTCGCCCGGCTTCATGCCCAGCGACTTCATCATGCTCTTCACGCGATCACTGGCGAAGATGCGCATCAGGTCATCTTCCAGCGACAAATAGAAACGCGTCACGCCGGGGTCGCCCTGACGACCGGAACGGCCGCGCAACTGGTTGTCGATACGCCGTGATTCGTGACGCTCGGAGCCGATGATGTGCAAGCCGCCCGCAGCGATCACGCGCGCATGATCCTCTTCCCAGCCCTGACGCAACGCTTCAGTCTGTTCTGGCGTGATGGCGTCGCCCAGCTTCGCTGCTTCCGCTTTCCAGTTGCCGCCGAGCAGAATATCCGTGCCGCGACCGGCCATGTTGGTGGCGATGGTGACGGTGCCGGAACGACCGGCCTGCGCCACAATTTCGGCTTCCTGCTCGTGGAACTTGGCGTTCAGCACGCGATGCTCGATACCTGCCTTTTGCAACAGACCAGAGAGCAATTCACTGGTCTCAATCGTGGCCGTGCCGACCAGAATCGGCGCGCCCTTGTCGCGATAGTCCTGGATGTCCTTGACGATGGCTTCGTACTTCTCGACTGGGCTCAAGTACACCAGATCGTCGTGATCCTTGCGCACCATCGGGCGATGCGTCGGGATAACGACCACATCCAGGCCATAAATCTGGTGGAACTCCGGCGCTTCGGTATCGGCCGTACCGGTCATGCCAGACAGCTTGCGATAGAGACGGAACAGGTTCTGGAAAGTGGTCGTGGCCAGCGTCTGGTTCTCAGCCTGAATCGGCATCCCTTCTTTCGCTTCCACGGCCTGATGCAGACCTTCCGACCAGCGCCGACCCGGCATGGTACGACCGGTGTGCTCATCCACAATGACCACATCACGACCCGTGATGATGTAGTGCACATCACGCTGGAATAGCACATGCGCCTTCAGCGCCGCATGCACATGATGCAGCAGGTTCAGATGCGCCGGCGCATACAGACTTTCGCCCTCCGCCAGCAGCTCCATCTCCACCAGGCACTGCTCCACAAACTCGTGGCCAGCCTCGGTCAGCTCGACCTGGCGGCTCTTCTCGTCGATCCAGTAGTGACCGCCGTCCACGGTTTCTTCGTCAGCTTGGCGCGTCAGGCGCGGAATCAGCAGATTGATTTGCGTATACAGGCGCGACGAGTCCTCGCTGGCACCGGAAATGATCAGCGGCGTACGCGCTTCATCGATCAGGATGGAGTCGACTTCGTCGATCAGCGCATAGGCATGACCACGCTGGAAGCGATCTTCGAGGCGGAACGCCATGTTGTCGCGCAGGTAGTCAAAGCCGAATTCGTTGTTGGTGCCGTAAGTAATATCGGCACGATACGCCGCGCGCTTGTCTTCCGGCGGCTGTTGCGAACGCACCACGCCCACGCTGAGGCCAAGGAATTCAAACAACGGACGATTCCACTCGGCGTCACGCGCGGCGAGGTAGTCGTTGACCGTGACCACATGCACGCCTTCGCCCGACAAGGCATTCAAATACGCCGGCAAGGTTGCCGTCAGCGTCTTGCCCTCGCCCGTGCGCATTTCCGCGATACGGCCTTCATGCAGGGTGATGCCGCCGATCATCTGCACATCGTAGTGGCGCATGCCAAGCACGCGCTGGGCAGCCGTACGGCAGACCGCAAAAGCATCAGGCAGGAAGGCATCAAGGCTTTCCCCACTCTGGAAGCGCTGCTGGAACGATGCTGTGCGCGCACGCAACTCATCATCACTCAGCGCATCGGTGGCTGCCGCAAGCGCATTGATGCGCTCGACGATCTGGCGCATGCGCTTGAGTTCACGATTATTTTTGGTACCGAACAAGCCACTGACAAGGCGAGAAAACATGGTCACTACTCAGAAGATGGGCAAATCAGCGCAACATTCTACCTGCTTTCCCTGCAGGTTAAAGCGTTGCCGAGATGACTCGTGCAGAAAGCAACAGCCCGGCGCAGTGGCCGGGCTGTTGAAGAGCGAAAAACCAGGCGACTGTCAGCGTTTTGCCACGCGAATAAAGGTTGCCGGATCAATCTGTTTGCCATTACGCAAGACCTCGTAATGCAGATGCGTGCCCGTGGAGCGCCCCGTGGAGCCCATGTAGGCCACGAGCTGATCCTTGCTCACCATGTCGCCGGCCTTGACCGCCACGGCGCGCGCATGGGCATAGCGTGTGACCAGACCATCGCCGTGATTGATCTCGACGACATTGCCATAGCCAGTGCGCTGGCCGGCAAAGGTCACCACACCATCCGCCACCGAAAACACATCGCTGCCTTCGTTGCCGGCAAAGTCGATACCGCCATGAAAGGCCGTGCGACCGGTCATTGGATCGGCGCGATAGCCAAAGCTGGAGCTGATGTAGGCATCATGCACCGGCATGTTGTTCAGATTGACCTGCTGACGACGGCTCTGCAGCACCTTGTCTAGCGCCAGCAACTGAGCTTCGCGCAACTGCAGCTCGCTGCCCAGTGACGACAGTGTGCGATCCAGCTCATCGCTGGATGCGGGCAAGGCGATAGCTTCTTCCGGGCCACCCATAGGCGGCTTGTGCGAGAAATCAAACTCGTCGCCCTTGACCTTGGCGCTCTCAGCCAAGTGTGCGCCGAGGGCATCGATACGCATCATGCGCGCCTGGATGTCGGCCATGCGTGCCGACATGGCAGCCAGCTCTTCCTGCTGAGCACGATCTGCCGCACTCAATTGCGATACCGGAGACGAAGTCAGCCGGGTATAGGCCCAATAGCTGCCCGCGCCAATGCTGCTGGCCAGCACAAACAGGCCCACGGCTGCCGTACCGATCAACTTGGGATTCAGCTGCAAACGAATCGGACGATTGTGTTTGCGGTTGAAAAAAATAATGTTCATCTCGTTTACCTCTTGGCGAACGCGCGCACTTTGCGCATGCTGAACGCCTTGATCTGCGGCCCACACCCATGACACGCCACGCTGAACCGACCGCCCTCAGAGATTTGCTCAAGCTCGGCAGCTTTACGCCATTGCTGCGGGGCAATGCCCTGCGCGCAATACATGAAGCGATATGGCAACAAATTGTTGATGAGTCCATCCGGTCTTCTTGCCGGTTAACATCGCTGCGAGAAGGCACGCTCACGGTTTGCGCAGATCATGCGACCACCGCCAGTCAGTTGCGCTACCTGCAGAAAATTCTGCTGCAGCAACTGAAGCAACACGCCGAATTTTATTCCGTTCAGCGCCTGCGCGTTCTCATCAAGCCAGCGTCTCCAACACCAAATGTCAAAGCAAAAACTCTGCCAAGTCTCAGTGAGAGCACGGCAAAACACCTGCTGGAAATGGCAAACTCCTTGGAGGATCCGGAGCTTAGCGGAGGTTTCCGTCGTTTGGCAAGGCATACGCTGAAAAGCCGCAAGGGTACAAACGCATAAAATTTGCACTATTCAGGCAGGGTTTGAGGCGTTAGCAGGCAAGGCAAAGCTGCTTATTTAGTGCACAGCGTCCGCTTTCACATAACTGATTGGCGTCAATCGCTCATCCATGAAAGTCACTTCTTCCCAGGCATCCGGGTCATCAATCAGGGCACGCAGCAACTTGTTGTTGAGCGCATGGCCGGACTTGAAGCCCTCGTAAGCACCGAGAATGCCCACGCCAAACAAGTACAGGTCACCGATGGCATCGAGCATCTTGTGACGCACGAACTCATCTTCGAAACGCAGACCGTCTTCGTTCATAACGCCCTGGTCATCGACCACGATGGCGTTGTCCATGCTGCCACCCAACGCTAGGTTGTTGGCGCGCAGGTATTCGATGTCACGCAGGAAACCGAAGGTACGGGCACGACTAACTTCGTTGACGAAGGCCGTCGTGGAGAAGTCGACGCTGGCCCAGCGATGTTCGTCGCGAAAGGCCGGGTGATCGAAATCAATGGTGAAGGACACCTTGAAGCCGTCGTAGGGGTCGAAGGCGGCAAGCTTGTCGCCGTCTCTGACTTCGATACGACGCTTGATGCGGGCGAAACGCTTGGGCGCTTCCTGTTCCACGATTCCGGCGGCTTGAATCAGAAACACGAAAGGCCCGGCGCTGCCGTCCATGATCGGAATCTCGGGGGCACTGACATCGATCACGGCGTTGTCGATGCCAAGGCCCGCGAGAGCCGACATGATGTGCTCGACGGTACCGACGCGGACATCACCCATCACGAGATTGGATGACATCATGGTCTCGCGCACCAGCAAGGCTTGTGCCGGAATCACGACTGGCGGTTCGAGGTCCGTGCGGCGAAACACGATGCCCGAATCGACAGGCGCAGGCCGCAGAGCGAGAAAGACTTTCTCGCCACTGTGGAGGCCGACACCGCTGGCGCGGATGACTTGTCTGACGGTTCGTTGTTTGAGCATTTGTAACAAATCATGTCAAAGGTGGCTCATGGTAGCAGAGCCGCCTCGACTGCTCAATCGGCCTGACGACGAAGGAAAGCCGGGATGTTGAGCAAGTTCGTGTCGCCACGACGCTTGTGACCTGCTTCCTCGTTACGCTTCCAGGTCGGCGTATCGTAGCCCGCATAACGATCCTGCTCGGATGGCTGCACCGTGCCGCCATTAACGACCTGCTGCACCGGCGCATGCACCGGCACCTGCTGAACGACCTGCGTGGCGGCAGCTGCAGCGACCAGGCTCATGCCAACCTTGGGCTGGGCGGCACGCATAGCGCTGGCTTTCGGCAAGCCGGTGGCAACCACAGTTACACGAATCTCATCGCCCAGGGTTTCGTCGAGAATGGTGCCGATGACCACAGTGGCGCTTTCCGAGGCGAAGTTCGACACGATGTCACCCACCGTGGAGAACTCATCGAGGCCGAGGCTTTCGTTGGCCGCGATCGACACCAGCACGCCACGCGCACCCTTGAGCTGCACATCATCGAGCAGCGGGCTATGGATGGCCATTTCGGTGGCGATGCGGGCGCGCTCTTCGCCCTTGGCGGAGCCGGTGCCCATCATGGCCAGACCCTGCTCGGACATGACCGTGCGCACATCAGCGAAGTCGACGTTGATGACGCCCGGATTCAGGATCATGTCGGCGATGCCCTGCACGGCGCCCTGCAGCACATTGTTGGCAGCCTTGAAGGCATCGACCAGCGAGACCTTGCCCAGCACCTGCAGCAACTTACCGTTGGGGATGGTAATCAGCGAATCAACATGGTGCGACAGCGACTCGATGCCCTGCTCCGCAACATCCATACGCTTCTTGCCTTCAAACGGGAATGGCTTGGTGACCACGCCCACAGTGAGGATGCCCATTTCGCGAGCCACTTCGGCCACCACCGGCGCGCCGCCAGTACCCGTACCGCCGCCCATACCGGCGGTGATGAAAACCATGTCGGAGCCAGCCAGCGCTTCGCGAATACGGTCACGATCTTCGACCGCTGCCTGACGACCCACTTCCGGGTTGGCACCGGCACCGAGGCCACGAGTGACATTGTCACCGAGGTGCAGCAGTGTCTTGGCGTTCATTTTGGTGAGCGCCTGCTTGTCGGTATTGGCGCAGATGAAATCCACGCCTTTTACATCGCTGTTGACCATGTGCTCGACCGCGTTGCCGCCGCCGCCACCCACGCCAATCACCTTGATGATTGCCGTGCCCAGTTCCGGGGTGTTGTCTGCCAGTTCAAAAATGTTCGCCATGATGTTTCTCCAGTCCCGCAGGACTTCCGCCGATTTTTATAATTAACGCGCCGTGAGGCTTCCTGCCCTTGCCGATGCCCCGCCTGGTCATCGGTAAATCATTTGCTCGCGAGAGCGAATTCTCAGAAGTTGCTAGCGAACCAGCCCTTCATTTTTCCCATGAAGCTTGCGCCTTCATCTTCACGACGAATGGCGCGAGCCGAGTTGTTCTGACCCGATGCCAAGGTGCGCTGCATGCCGTAGAACAGCAGGCCGATGCCGGTGGCATAAATCGGGTTGTGCAACAGCTCTTCCATGCCGCCGAGCTTCAGCGACTTGGGCATACCGATGCGCACCGGCAGATGGAAGATGGACTCGGCCAGCTGCACCGCACCTTCGATCTTCGATGAGCCACCCGTCATGACCACGCCGGCAGCGAGCTGATCGGCATAGCCGCAACGCTCCAGCTCCATCTGCACGATGCTGAACAATTCTTCGTAGCGCGGCTCGACCACGGCCGACAGCGTCTGCCGGGCCAGCGTGCGCGCCGGGCGATCGCCCATGCCGGGCACGCTGATGGTCTGCTCCGGATCAACCATCTGCGGCACGACGCAGGCATAGCGCACCTTGATCTCGTCGGCAGCAGGCGTTGGGGTACGCAGCGCCATCGCGATGTCGTTGGTGACCTGGTCGCCGGCAATGGGAATGACGGCCGTGTGACGAATCGCGCCGCGCACAAAGACGGCTATGTCGGTGGTGCCGCCACCGATGTCGACCAGGCAGACGCCGAGGTCTTTTTCGTCCTCCGTCAGCACGCCGTGGCTGGACGCAACCTGCTCCAGCACGATGTCATCAATCGCCAGACCGGCACCGCGTACGCACTTCTCTAGGTTCTGCGCGGCATTGGCCGAGCAGGTCACGAGGTGGATGTGGCCTTCGAGGCGCACGCCGGCCATGCCCAGCGGATTACGCACATCGCCCTGGTCATCCACAATGAATTCCTGCGGCAGCACATGCAGAATGCGCTGATCGGCCGGGTTAGCGCCGGACTTGGCGGCGTCGATCACGCGCTCGATGTCGGTCTGCGTGACTTCGCCATCGCGAATAGCGACTACTGCCTGCGAATTGCGGCCACCAATATGGCTGCCGGCAATGCCGATATAGGCCGAATGAATGCGGCAGTCAGCCATCAGTTCAGCCTCTGCCACGGCGCTTTGGATGGCTTCCTGCATCTGATCGATATTGACCACGACGCCCTTGCGCATGCCCCGCGACGGTTTCATGCCATAGCCCACAATTTCCAGACTCTGCTCAGCCTGATTAATTTGCGCGACCATGCAGACCACTTTGGAAGTGCCGATGTCTACCGCAACGATCATGGGTGCCTGTGTCATATTTGCCATCTCTGCCTTCCTGGTCGCGAACGACCGTTTACCTCATCAAGAAAATTCAGTTCAACCCTGACGCCAGCCAATGGCCACGCCATTGCGATAACGCAGGTCAATACGCGCGATGCTGCCAATGTCTGCCGCCAGCTGGTGGTCATAGAGCACCGTGAAGCGCTCCAGCTTGGCCAGGGTTTCCTGAGCATCCACCAACACCTCGACACCACCCTCCAACCTGACCAGCCAGCTCATGCGATCCGTCAGTTGCAGCGACACGATATGCAGACCAACACGACTCAACACGCGATCCATGGCCTGGTATTGCTGCAACACAAAGCGAGCCTGCGCGCGTGGGCCATCGAGCTGCGGCAACTGCGCCAGACCGATCACGCGCTGAGGCCGAAAAACCTCACCGGCACGACTCACCAGGCCGTCGTTGCCCCAGTGCGCCAGCGCTTGCTTTTCCGTGAGCGTGACGCGCACCTGATCCGGCCATTGGCGGCTGACGCGCGCCTGCGACACCCAGGGATAGCGCTGCGCCAATGTCTGCAATTCACCGAGATTGGCCGTGAAGAAATTACCGCGCACCGTGCGCTCCAGCGCTGCCTGCAACTCGCCACGCTGGGTCTGCACGAGATCGCCAGCAATCTGCACACGCCGGATCGGTGTTTCTAGCGCCCAGTTCTTCGCCAGCACATTGAGACCACTGAGCACCACAGCCAAAGCCAGACCAGATGCCAGCCAAATTCCCACGCTCAACCAACGCGAACCCTGCCCGATCAGCGACTGCCAGCGCGCAGCCAGAGCCGCCAGCAACCCCGGACGGGTTGCAGCCTGGCGGGCTACCGGACGACGCGTGACCTGGCTGCTCATGCGGCAGTCTCCGAGTTCAGGGTCTGGCTCAGAATCGCCAGCACCAACTGCGTGAAATCAATACCGGCGGCCTGCGCGGCCATCGGCACCAGCGAGTGATCGGTCATGCCCGGCACGGTGTTGATTTCGAGCAGCCAGAAACGACCGGCGTGATCGCGCATGGCATCAATGCGACCCCAGCCGCGCGCGCCCAGCACCTCGAAGGCTTCCTCGGCGATTTGCTGCAGCTGCTTTTCTTCCGCTGCCGCCAGACCGCAGGGGATCTTGTACTGGGTGTCATTGCGCTGATACTTGGCTTCGAAATCGTAGAAATCGTTGGCCGGAATCATGCGGATCACTGGCAGCGCTTTGCCGTTGAGCATGCTCACGGTGTACTCGCTGCCTTCAATGAAATGTTCGGCGATGACTTCGCTGTCGTGCTCGGCGGCCACGGCGTAAGCCTTGGCCAGATCTTCCACGCTGTAGACCTTGGCCATGCCGATGCTGGAGCCTTCGCGTGAGGGCTTGACCATCAGCGGCAGACCCAGCTCGGCAACAACGGCAGCAAAGTCGCAATCCGCCGAGAGACGACGATAGGTCGGCGTGGGCAGGCCGCAGCCGAGCCAGAGCTGCTTGGTGCGTGCCTTGTCCATGCCGATGGCCGAGGCCATGACGCCGCTGCCGGTATAGGGCACGCCGAACTGTTCAAGCACACCCTGCATCACGCCGTCTTCGCCGCCACGGCCATGCAGCACGATGAAAGCGCGGTCATAGCCCTGCACTTCCACGATGTCGCGTTCCGCCGGATCAAAGGCATGGGCATCCACACCAGCAGCCTGCAGGGCCTTCAGCACTGCAGCACCGCTGATCAGGGAAATCGGGCGCTCGGCGGCCGTGCCACCCAACAGCACCGCGACTCGACCAAAACGCTTCACATCCAGCATATTCATCATCTCTCTCACTTTTTCGCAGCGGTCAGATACAGACCGTTCTGGGCCAGCTCCAGCGCAATCGCGCCGACCGTGCCGGCGCCTTGCGTCAGCAACACATCGCCGGCGCGCAATTGCGTAGGCAACAGCTGTGCCAACTCATCGAGCTTTTCCACAAACACCGGATCGACCAGGCCACGCGTGCGGATGCTGCGCGCCAAGGTGCGGCTGTCGGCCCCGGCAATGGCTTTTTCGCCCGCGCTGTATACATCGAGCAGCAGCAGCTGATCCACCGTGGACAGCACCTGCACGAAGTCTTCGAAGCAGTCGCGAGTACGGCTGTAGCGATGTGGCTGGAACATCATCACCAGACGACGACCCGGGAAGGCCTGACGGGCGGCAGCGATGGTGGCAGCGACTTCACGCGGGTGATGACCGTAGTCGTCAACCAACTGCACACCGCCGGCTTCGGCGAGACGCTGGAAGCGGCGGCCGACGCCCTGGAAGCTGGCCAACGCGCTGACAATGGCGCTGTCTTCAACTTCCTCATCGGTGGCAATCGCGATGGCTGCCAACGAGTTCAGCACATTGTGCAGACCCGGCAGATTCAAGGTGATACGCAGTGGCTCGTAGCCCGTGCGATGCACCGTGAAATGCGTCTGCAGACCTTCCTGATGCACATCGGTGGCGCGCACATCGTTGTCGGCATCGAAGCCGTAGGTGATGGTCGGGCGGCCGATTTTCGGCAGCAGCTCGCGCACCACCGGGTCATCGCCACAAACCACGGCGAGGCCGTAGAACGGCAGGTTGTGCAGGAACTCAATGAAGGTGCGCTTGAGCACCTCGAAGTCGCCGCCGTAGGTGTCCATGTGATCGGCGTCGATGTTGGTGACGACCGATGCCATGGGCTGCAAATGTAGGAAGGAGGCATCGCTCTCGTCGGCTTCGGCGACGAAGTAGCGGCTGCTACCAAGCTTGGCGTTGGTACCGGCGCTGTTGAGCAGGCCACCGATGACATAGGTCGGATCGAAGCCGCCCTCGCCCAGAATCGACGCGATCAGGCTGGTCGTGGTGGTCTTGCCGTGCGTGCCAGCGATGGCGATGCCGTGGCGATAGCGCATCAGCTCGGCCAGCATTTCGGCACGACGCACGATGGGCAGACGGCGCTCCTGCGCAGCCTTCACTTCCGGGTTGCTGGGGTCGATCGCGGTCGATACCACCAGGACATCGGCCTTGGCGATATGCGCCGCATCATGGCCAATGAAAATCTCAGCGCCGAACGACTTCAGGCGATCCGTGGTCTTGCCGGCCTTGGCATCGGAACCGGCAACTTCATAGCCCTGGTTGAGCAGCACTTCAGCGATGCCGCACATGCCGGCGCCACCGATGCCAACAAAATGAATACGGCGAATGCGGCGCATTTCCGGGATTTCGATCAGACGCGTACGCGGAATGGCTTTCATGCATTACCTCTCAAAATGGCGTTGACGACCAAAGCCGTGGCATCCGGCTTGGCCAGCGTGCGGGCTTTCTCGGCCATGGCTTGCAGCGTCTTGCGATCCATCAGTTCGGCCAGCGTCACGGCAAACGCGGCCGGCGTCAGATCGCGTTGCTGGAACAGGCGCGCGGCACCGATGTCGCTGAGGAATCTGGCGTTTGCAGTCTGGTGGTCATCAACTGCATGCGGGAACGGAATCAGGATCGAAGCCACACCAGCAGCGGCAATCTCGGACACCGTGAGCGCGCCGGAACGGCAGATCACCAGATCGGCCCAGTCGTAAACGGCGGCCATGTCATCAATGAAGGGCAGAATTTCGGCCTGTACACCGAGCTTGGCGTAAACCGCTGCGGCCTTGTCGGCATGCTTGCGACCGGCCTGATGGCGAATGATCGGGCGCTGCTCCGGCGGCAGTTCAGCGAAAGCCGCCGGCACCAGTTCGTTCAGCGCCACCGCGCCCAAGCTGCCGCCCATAACCAGCACGCGCAGCGCGCCACGACGAGCACCGTAACGCGCACTCGGCTGTGCCAGTGTGGCGATCTCGTCACGCACCGGGTTACCGACCCAGGTCACTTTCGCGCAGCTATCAAAGGCGTCCGGGAAAGCCTGCAGCACCTGCGTGGCAAACTTGGCCAAGGCCTTGTTGGTGAAGCCGGCAATGGCATTCTGCTCATGGATATACAGGGGCAAGCCCGACAGCCGCGCTGCCAAACCGCCCGGCCCGGTGACATAGCCCCCCAGACCGATGACGGCATCGGCATTCACTGCCGAGAACACGCGGGTGGCCTTCCAGACGGCGCGCAGCAGCTTGGTCGGAGCCTTCAGCAGCGGCTTCAGACCATTGCCACGCAGCCCGCCCACATCCAGATAAGTAATATCGAATCCGGCCTTGGGCACCAGATCGGCCTCGATGCCGGCCTTGGTGCCCAGCCAATGGATGCGTACGCCCTGAGCCTGCAAGGCGCGAGCAACAGCCAGTGCCGGGAAGACATGACCACCAGTACCACCCGCCATCACCACCACCGACTTAACGAGCGCCATGACTGCCTCCCTCTGCGCGGCGCACGCCACGCTCGTTGACCTGACCGGACTCGGCATCGATGCGCAAGAGAATGGCCAGCACGGCAAACACCATCACCAGGCTGGAGCCACCGTAGCTCACCAGCGGCAGCGTCAGACCCTTGGTCGGGAAGAAGCCGATATTCACGCCGATGTTGATCGCCGACTGCACGCCCAGCATCACCGCCAGGCCGTAAGCCACATAGGCGGAGTAGAACTGGCCGGCACGCTCGGCACGCTGACCGATGCGCAGCGCAGCGGTCACCAGCGAAGCCACCGCCGCCAGCAAAACCAGCACGCCCAGAAGGCCGAACTCTTCGGCATAAACCGCAAACACAAAGTCGGTATGCGCTTCCGGCAGATAAAACAGCTTCTGCACGCTATGGCCGAGGCCGACGCCAAACCAGTCGCCGCGCCCAAAGGCAATCAGGCTCTGCACCAGCTGATAGCCGGTGTTGTACTGATCGGCCCAGGGGTCGGTGAAGGCCAGCAGGCGCTTCATGCGATACGACTCCATCATGACCACGGGAATGCCCGCCAGCGTCACAGCGCCCATCACACCGAGAAACTGCTTAAGCGGCGCGCCGGCCAAAAACAGCATGCTGGTGGTGGCCATGATGACCACGATGCTGGCACCGAAATCCGGCTCCAGCATAAGAAACATGACCACAAAAAACAGACCGGCCAGCGGCTTCATGAAGCCCCGCAGGTTGCTGCGAACCTCCTCCTGACGACGCACCAGGTACGACGCCATCGCCAGCACCGCCGCCAACTTCATCACTTCGGAAGGCTGCAAAGTCACACCGCCAAAACCGATCCAGCGCATGCTGCCATTGACGCGACGACCAATGCCCGGAATCAGCACGACAGCAATCAGAATCAGGGCCACCAGAAATACCCAATAGCTGTAGCGACTCCAGAACTGCATCGGTACTTGCAGCACCAGTGCACCTACCGTCAGGCCGATGCACAGATAAATGGCATGACGGATGAAGAAGTAGAACGGATTGCCATACGAGGCTTCAGCCACGCCCATGGATGCCGAGCCGACCATGATCAGACCGATGCAAAACAGAAAGCCGGAAGCGACCAGCAAGACCTGGCGCTCCGTCAGCTCGGCTGCGACATTGCGCAGCAGTTGCAAGGGATGACTCATGCTCTGGCTAGTCATTAGAGGCCCTCGACCTGATGGCGAACGCCGGCCACAAACTGATCGCCGCGATCTTCGTAGTGCTTGAACATGTCGAAACTGGCGCAGGCCGGCGACAGCAGCACGGCATCGCCCGGCTTGGCGATGCTCTGCGCCTTGGCAATGGCCTCGCTCAGGCTGCTGCAGTGATGACGCGGCAACGCTGCAGCAATGGCGAGATCGATGACCGGAGCATCCTCGCCAATCAGCAGCAACGACTTGCCGAACTGAGCCATCGCTGGCGACAGCGGCGTGAAGTCCTGCCCCTTGCCGACACCGCCGGCAATGAGCAGGATCTTGCCGCTGATGGCCGCGCCGAGGCCGTTGATGGCGGCCAGCGTGGCACCGACATTGGTGCCCTTGGAATCGTTGTACCAGCCGATGTCGTTGTGTAGCGCGACACGCTGGCAGCGATGCTTGAGGCCGGTGAAAGCGCGTAGCGTGGTCAGCATGGCATCCAGCGGCAGGCCCACGGCTTCGCCAAGCGCCAGGCAGGCCAGCGCGTTGGCCACATTGTGATCGCCAAAGATTTGCAGATCGCTGACCGGCATCAGTGTGTCGCGACCACGCGCCAGGAACGGCTTGCCATCCACAACCCGCACGCCGAAATCATTCAGGTCAGGCGCGCTCAGGCCGAAGCTGGCGCGCGGCAGATCGTCGGCAATCAGCGGCATGGTCAGAGCATCATCGCGATTGAACACGAAGCGCTGACAGTTACGGTAAATGCGGTGCTTGGCCTGGTGGTAATCGACCATGCCGGTGTAGCGATCCATGTGGTCTTCGCTGATGTTGAGCACAATCGCCACCGCCGCTTTCAGCGAGTGCGTGGTCTCCAGCTGGAACGACGACAGCTCCATCACATACAGGTCTTTCTCACCCTCGGCGAGCATGTCCAGCACCGGCGTGCCGATGTTGCCGCAGACGCCCGTGCGCTTGCCCGCGGCCTCGCCCATGAGGCCAACCAGCGTAGTCACCGTACTCTTCGCATTCGATCCGGTGATGGCGATGATCGGTGCCTTCACCGCGCGGCAGAACAGCTCGACATCACCGACTACCGACACACCGGCCGCGATTGCAGCGGCAATTTCCGGCTCGCGAATGGAGATGCCCGGGCTGCTGATGACTTCGCTGGCGCGCAGCAGCAAGGCGGCATCAAGCTGGCCCAGGCTGACATCAACATCTGGAAATTCGGCACGCAGCTCAGCCAATCCTGGCGGATGCTCGCGGGTATCGTTGACCGCCACCGGATAGCCCTGGCGCTTGAGATAACGCACGCAAGACAGCCCGGTCTTGCCCAGACCGATGACCACCCGCAAACCGTCGCGCTGAATGAGCATGCTCGCCTCTCCTTAACGCAGCTTCAGGGTCGCGAGACCGACCAGCACGAGCATGAAGCTGATGATCCAGAAGCGCGCAACCACGCGGGTTTCCGGCCAGCCCTTAAGCTCGAAATGGTGATGAATCGGCGCCATGCGGAAGATGCGCTTGCCGGTCAGTTTGAAGCTCGCCACCTGCAACATCACCGACACCGTTTCCATCACGAAGACGCCGCACATCACGAACAGCACGATCTCCTGACGCACGATGACTGCGATGGTGCCGAGAACGGCACCCAGCGACAGCGCGCCGACATCGCCCATGAACACCTGCGCCGGGTAGGCGTTAAACCAGAGGAAGCCAAGACCGGCACCGATGATGGCGCCACAGATGATGATCAGCTCGCCCGCGCCGATGACAAAAGGAATCTGCAGATAAGTCGCGAATTTGATGTTGCCAGTGAGGTAGGCAAAAATCGCCAGCGCCCCGTCCCAGTCGCCGGTCAGCCGGATCAGGGTCGCGACCATCGCCGCGCGCTCGACGTCGATCGTGCCGTCGACCTCGACGACAAGTCCGATGTTGTAGACCGGACTGCTCGGATCGACGTTCTGAGCAACCCACACCTCACGCTGAGCGGCCGTCGCCGGGAGCGCTGCGTCCAGATCGGCACCGCCCGATACCGCCGGGTGAGCTACCTGAGAGTGGTCAGACATCAAGAATCCGATCATCGTCGTTCATGCTCATCGAACGACGAACACCCTCGCAAGTTTAGGGTAGGCTACCCAGGAACGTGAAGGTGCGCTCCCGCCCTGGTCAGACCTGTTCCCACGGACCGAATTCGAG
>CALEYY010000242.1 GCA_937928295.1 uncultured Moraxellaceae bacterium | reverse complement strand
GGTGCCGCCGGTGCCGATCCACTTGTTGCCGCCCTGATGGCGCTTTTCCTGTTCTTGCAAACGCTCCATGAATTTCTTCAGCAGCTCTTCCAGCGAACCGGCCTTCTGCAGCTCGGCCAGCTCTTCCGGCGACAGCTGCTTTTCCAGCTCCTTGCGCAGCCAGTCTTCCGGGATCTGCTTGCTCAGGTCATCCAGCGACAAACGATCCAGACCGTCGAAATAGGCCTTGAAGGCGCGATCGAACTTGTCGAAATGGCGCTCATCCTTGACCAGCGTGAGCTTGGCGAGCTGATAGAACGCCTCCTGATCGGCATAGACCAGACCCGTCTTCAGCGCGGCATTGAGGTCGATGAGTTCGCGGATGCTGGTCGGCACCTTGAACTCGCGCAATGTCTGGTAGAAATTGACCAGCATGGGGTCGCCCTCGCCTTATTGTGCGGTTTCGCGACGATTCATGAAGGCCAGACGCTCCAGCAGCGCCACATCGGCTTCGTTCTTCAGCAGCGCGCCGTACAGCGGCGGAATGGCCTTGCGCGTGTCGCGGTTGCGCAGAATGTCTTCCGGAATATCGTCCGACAGGATGAGTTTGAGCCAGTCGATCAGCTCCGAGGTGGTCGGCTTCTTCTTCAGGCCCGGCACCTTGCGCAGGTCAAAGAAGATATCCAGCGCGTCTTTCAGCAGCTGCGCCTTCACATCCGGGTGATGCACGGCGACGATGGCCTTCATGGTCTCGGCATCGGGGAAGCTGATGTAGTGGAAGAAGCAGCGACGCAGGAAGGCGTCCGGCAGCTCTTTTTCGTTGTTCGAGGTAATGATGACAATCGGGCGCTGCTTGGCCTTGATGGTCTCGCCAGTCTCGTAGACGAAGAACTCCATCTTGTCGAGCTCGGTCAGCAGGTCGTTGGGGAACTCGATGTCGGCCTTGTCGATCTCGTCGATCAGCAGCACCACGCGCTCGTCGGCGTCAAACGCCTCCCAGAGCTTGCCCTTCTTGATGTAGTTGCGGATGTCGTGAACGCGCTCGGTGCCAAGCTGAGAATCACGCAGACGCGACACCGCATCGTATTCGTACAAGCCCTGCTGGGCTTTGGTGGTGGACTTGATGTGCCACTGGATCAGACGCACACCAAAGGCTTCGGCGACCTGCTCGGCCAGCAGCGTCTTGCCGGTGCCGGGCTCGCCCTTGATCAGCAGCGGTTTCTGCAGCGTGACGGCCGCATTGACCGCAAGCGACAGCTCCGGCGTGGTGATGTAACGGTCGGTCCCGATAAAAGCCATGTCGTATCCTCGAAAAAACCCCGAAACAGGGGGAAAAATGCAGACTAACGCGATGTGCGGCGCGTGTCAGCCAGAGTTGCAATCTTTGCTGTCAGATTCAGCCAGTCTCAAGACGGCTCGCGACGACGGCGCGCGGCATCCAGCACCAGCGCCAGACCACCAAACAGGAACCACGGCAGGATGGCCTTGAACATGCCTAGCGGCGACTTCATCAGTAGCTGCAACAGCAGCAGCATCAACGCCGGCGCCACGCTCAGGTTGCCATTTTCGGCCAGCAATGCCGGGCTGAACAGTGTGACAAGAAAGAACAGGCGCGCCTGGCGCTCGCTGTTGGGAAACCAGACCGCCAGATGACCCACGATGTAAACGCGATACAGCACGGTAGCCGCCGCCAGATACGCTAACCAGCACAGGGCATAGATCAGCAGGCTCATGTTGATGCTCCTGGCTCGTTGTTGTCCGAGACGCTCAAAGTGTCGGTGGCATTAGCCGCCGAACGACGCCGCCACGCCGGGGCATCCTGTGCATGCTCGCTGAAATACTCCGGCTGCGGTGGCATCTGCAAATAGAACTGCTGGCTGGCGAGTTTCTCCAGCACTTGGGTGATGTCGGCGCGGGCCAGCTGGCGCTCGGGCGCGAGAAACATGTCGGTGACATGGCGCGGCGTGCCGAACATCTGCATGAGCACCTCCGGCACCGGCTTCAGGCCGCTGATCTTGGGCACATACAGATACATTTCATCTTTCTTCGAGCTCTTGTAGATCGAGCACAGCACGCGATTCATCACAGCACTCATCACACTTTCCTCGCACGCGACCAGTTCGCCAATTCGTCGCGATGACTTTGCAATACCCGTTCAACCACCGGCGCCAGCAGAGGTGCACGCCAGCCCGTAATTTGATTTGCACCCGTGGCGATGTCGTAATCGACTGCAGCCAGCACGACTTTGTCGGCCAGACGCTTGCGCCAGAGCACATCTAGCGGAAATTGCAGTGTGCCAGCAACCTCCGCCAGCGCCAGCTTCAACGCATCATAAACGCTACTGGCCTCGCGCGGCAGCGGTGAAAGCACGCGTGACGGCAAGTCGGCATCCGCCAGCGACCGCGCCTGACTGATCAGCGCCAGCAGCTCAGGCCCGTCACGGCGAGCCACGCGCGGATTCAGCTCGGGAATCTCCTGAAAGCCGGCGGCATTGCGCGGCTGACGACGGGCCAGCTCAAACAGCGACAACGGTTTCAGCAGATGCCCGCGCGGCACATCACGCGCCACCGCCTCGCGCTCGCGCCAGGCCATTAGCGCCTGCAGCACGGCCAGCTCGCGCGATGTCAAACGCCAGGCGTTGCCGTGATCCTGATAGCAGGTATCGGCATTGACCGGTGCCGGCAGACGGCAGACTTCAGCGCATTCGGCCTCATAAATCGTGACCAGATCACGCGCGTGCAAACGACGCATCAGTTCGGCATACAACGCCGGCAGATGCCGGACATCGAGCGCCGCATAATCGAGCTGGTGCTGCGTCAGCGGACGCTGCAACCAGTCGGTGCGTGAGGCGTCTTTCGGAATTTCGATGTTCAGCACCAGCTGCAGCGCCTTCTGATAGCCGACCTGCAGCCCTTCGCCGAGCATCGCCAGCGCAATCTGCGTGTCGTGGATAGTGCCCAGACCTTGCGTGGTCAGCGGCGTCAGCACTTCCAGATCTTCCGAGCAGGCGTGCAGAATTTTCAGCGGGCCTTGCGGACCGAGCACAGCATCGAGCATGCGCAGGTCAGGAATGGCAACCGGATCGACCAAGCCCTCGCCCTGCCCGTCGCCGAACTGGATCAAGCCGATCTTCGGGTAGAAGGTATCGACGCGGATGAACTCAGTATCAAGCGCGAGCGGCCGGGCTTGAAGCCAGCGCGGCAGGGTCGCTTGCAGACCCTCCGCGCTGTCGAGGTAAATCGTTTGTGCAGCAGGTTGGGTCACTAGAGTTCCAGTTGTTTGGCAATCACTTCGTTCATGATCTCGTAAGTGCCGCCGCCAATCGAGAGAATTCGGTTGTCGCGGTAAAGTCTTTCGACCAGTGACTCGCGCATGAAGCCCATGCCGCCGAAAATCTGCACCGCCTCGGTGGTGACAAAGTCGCTGGTTTGGGTCGCGAAGTTCTTCGCCATCGACACTTCCTTGATCGACGGGATGCCCTCAGCGATGCGCGCGCCAACGCGATAAGTGAACTCGCGGCTGGCCTCGATGCGCGTGGCCATGTCCGCCAGCTTATGGCGGATGATCTGCATCTGGCCCAGGTACTTGCCGAAGGCCTGTCGCTCACGCGCCCAGCGCAGGCTCTCTTCCAGCGCGAGCTGCGCGGTCATGTTGGCCATCACCGCGAGGTTGAGGCGCTCCATCTGGAAGTTGCTCATGATCAGCAGAAAACCGGCGTTCTCGCTGCCGATCAGGTTCTCGGCGGGCACAATCACATTATCGAAAAAGATCTCGGCGGTGTCGGATGCCCACCAGCCCATCTTCTTCAGCGGCGTTCCGGTGGATACGCCAGCGCGCGACCGCTCGATCAGCAGCAGGCTGATGCCAGCATAGCCAGGCCCGCCGGTGCGCACGGCAGTCACATAGAAATCGGCGCGGATGCCGGAGGTAATGAAAATCTTGCTGCCGGTGACCACATAGTGATCGCCATGCTCATCGCTGTGGCTGCGCACGGCGCGGGTCTTCAGGCCGGCCACATCGGAGCCGCCAGACGGTTCGGTGATGGCCAGCGCCGCGATCATGTCGCCAGCCAGTACCGGCGGGATGAACTTGTCTTTCAACTCCTGGCTGCCCCATTTTTCCAGGGGCGGCAGCGCGATGTCCAGCGAGCCGAGGCTGGCCGCGAAGCCGCCGGAGCCGCAGCGCATCAGCTCTTCGGTGACGGCGACCTTGAGAAACACATCCTCGCCCGTGCCGCCGTAGGCTACATCGTGGCCGACGCCGAGCAGACCGGCATCGCCCGCCTTCTTGTAGATTTCACGCGGAAAACTGCCGGCCTCTTCCCAGTCATTGATGAAGGGCAGCACTTCGCGTTCGTTGAACTGGCGGGCCGTGAGGCGGGCCTGCTCGTGGATATCGTTGAAATAATTCGTGTACAGACTCATGAAAAAACTCCCAGACGCCGCGAGGAATAGCGGCGTGACCGGGCGGTTCTAACACTGGCGTGAGGGCGGTTCAAGGAGTTTTTGGCAAGGCCGCCAATACCCCGGCACCGCCACGCACCGCACTCGGCGTCCGCCCACGGCAGCGGCGGAAGGCACGGGCAAACGCGGCCGCGTCCTTGAAGCCGGTAATGTCGGCAATCTGAGCGATGCTTTTGCTCGTTTCCAGCAGCAGCGTCTCGGCATACTCACAGCCGACCTCAGTGCGCAGCCGGGGCAAGGTGATGCCCTCGTCATGCAGGCGTCGACTCAAGGTGCGCTCCGACAACGCCATTCGGTCGGCCAGCATGCCGGCATCCAGCGCCCGGCGGTCGCGCATGGCCTCCTTTAAGCGCTGCCTGACTTCTCGCGTGACCGGTTGCGTATCGAGTATGTGCGAACGGCTCTGCTCTTCCAGCGTCAACTGCATCATGTGATGCGAGGCCAGGCTGGGCGCAAGCAACGGTATATCCAACACCGACTTCGCAATCACAAGCTTGTTTTGGCTGCTGTTGAACACAAACGAACAGCCCAGCGCCTGCTCATAGTCTTCAAGATTACCCATCGGGGCGTGCGTGAAATGCACCACTGGCAAAGGTCCAGGCTGGCGCGCCAGGAACGGCGATATTTTCAGGATGGCCGTGACCACCGTTTCCGTCACGAAATTATGGCTGGGGCCAAAATCAACACGCGCTTCGAAAATCAGGTGCACTTGATCGGCCAGATCATGGCGTCGCAGCGTGTAGGCCGGCATGACCAACGGAAAGTATCGAAGCAGTCCCTCCAAGGCATCACCCAGCGTTCCGGCGGTAATGGCCAGCATGCCGATGGGCCCGTGAATAGTCACCGGAGAGTGAGGCAGAAAAATCGCTAATGGCGGAATGCCAGGTGGACAGATCGACAGGAGCCATTCGTCAGAGCGGCGGAGCTGGCAGCCATTGATCGTCTGGCCCGGTAGTGATGGATCAAAGAGCGCAACGCCACAGTGGCGATAGTAAGCCTCGACATCCGCTCCCAGCGCCCGCGTCATCGCCACGCCCGACTCCAGATACTGGGCAGGAAAAGACAGGCGACTCAGGTCTTGATCGGATGTTGGCATGGCCGAACCCTAACCACACAGCAGCCAAACATCAATCGCAGCTTGGCGGATAAAGCACGGCATTGGCGGAAATCAACCGACCTGCCTGCTGATAATTCGTTCGCGAACACTTCTCAGCCGGAAGCGTCATCGGCTTAGCGACGACCATTAAGAGATCAACTGCATGAAGAATAAAACCCTGGAGATCATCGGTGCCTGGAGCGGGCTGGCGTATGTCCTGCTTTTTGGGCTGGGATGGGTGATGCTGGCACATTGGCTACCGCCCATTTCACCGGCTGCCAGCGCCGCCGAAGTCGCGGCCATCTATCAGGAGCGCCGGATTCCGCTGATGCTGGCCAGCATCGCCATGATGGTGTCAGTTCTGCCCTTACTGCCCTTCACCGCCACACTCCTGCTGGTTATCCAGAGAATTGAAGGCCGCATCGGTGTGCTGACTTTGACGCTCGCCTTCTCTTCCATTCTGGGGATGGTGCTCAGCTTCTACACGCCATTCTCCTTTGCCGTCGCCGCCTTCCGCCCCGAGCGCAGCCCCGAACTGGTTCAGCTCATGAGCGACTTCGGCCTCATGCAATTCATGGGCGGCATTCCGATGTTCATCATGGGCTGGGTTGTCACGGCCTATGCCGCACTGGTCGCCAGCCCGCGTGAAAACCCGATCCTGCCGCGCTGGTTCGGCTATCTGAACTTGTGGATCGCCATTCTCTACATCCCGGAACTGCTGATTTTCCTGTTCAAGACCGGCCCATTTGCCTGGGATGGCGTCATCGGCTTCTGGATTCCGGCGATTTTGTTCACCGTTTACTGGTGGGTCACGCCGTTTGTGCTGGTTCGCGCCGTTAAGCGCCACCTCTGAGCCATGACCATGAACAGCACTGGCAAAGCCGCAACAACGCATGTGCCCGGTGAATCGGAGCTGTGGATCTTCATCCTCGGTGACATGTTCGTGTTCGCGCTCTTTTTCAGCGTCTGGAGTGTCAACCACGCACTGCAGCCAGAACTGTTCAGCGCCGGCCACGCGCAGATCAATCAGGCTTTTGGTCTGACCAACACCCTGGCGCTACTGACCAGCTCACTGTTCGTGGCGCTGGGCCTGAACAACGCCAAGTCCGGCCAGTTCCAGTCAGCCCGACGCTGGTTTCAAGGCGCTTTCGGCTTGGGCGGTCTGTTTGTGGTGGTCAAGTGCTTCGAGTATCGCGAGAAAATACTGGCCGGCGCGGATGCCCTGAACAACGAGTTTTTCATGTACTACTTCGTGTTCACCGGCATCCATCTGCTGCATGTGCTGGTCGGCATGGTGGCCTTGCTACTGATGATGCGCCGCTGCAGCCAGCCTCGCGCTGACCTTGCCGACATCCCGTTCCTTGAAGGCGCCTCCGTGTACTGGCACATGGTCGACATCCTCTGGATTGTCTGGTTCCTGCTGATTTACCTGATCTGAGCGATGCCCCGAATGAATCACAACGCCATCAATCTGCCAACGCAGCAACGCAAAGCCATTCTGATCTGGGTTGTATTGCTGCTGTCCATCGCCGTGTCTTGGCTATGGGTGGAAAACGCAGCGCTGCTACCCGGCATCATCGCGCTGGCCGCCGTGAAGGTCTTTCTCGTGGTGCGCAACTACATGGAAGTCGGTCAGGCACCGTGCTGGCTGAAGCTGATTTGCAGCGCGTGGATGGTGCTGGTGTTCAGCATGATTCTGCTGTGCTACCTGCAGCCTCAGTTTATGGTCACTTTGCTGGCTTAGCACATGGTGGAGAAAGGCGAAATCAGCACTCAGTCCAATCAAAGTCCATCTGCCGCGCGGTGAGCAGCGCCAGCTCACGCCCGGCCAAGCGCTCAACCAGATGCAGACTCATGTCGATGCCGGCAGATATACCCGCCGAAGTCACAACACTACCCTCATCCACCCAGCGCTGATCCGCAACGATGTTGACCATCGGATAGCCGGCTTTCAGGTCCGCGATATCCTCCCAATGCGTCGTTGCCGTGCGGCCATCCAACAGGCCCGCCTCGGCCAGCAGGAAAGCCCCCGTGCATACCGAAGCCGTTAGCGCGGCCTTGGCCGAGGTGGCAGCCACCCAGGCGATGACCTCGGGCGTATCCAGCTCGGCCGTGACGACGCCGCCAGCGATCAGCAATACATCAATCGGCGGATGATTGGCGAAACAGTAGTCGGGCTGAACAACCAGACCGGCCCGGGCTTTCACGGTTCCCGCCTCTCGCGCCACCGTAAACACAGTGAATGGCTCGGGCAGTGTCGAACTTTGGCGCGTGAACACACGAGATGCCGTAGTGAACACCTCGTAAGGGCCGGCGAAGTCGAGGACTTCGGCGTTAGGGAAAAGGTAGATGGCAATGGATGTGGTCATGATATGGCCTGCTTTTAAACCGGCCGCCTTCCGCTCAACGCATGCGTCAGCGTGCTGCCGCCCAGATACTCCAGTTCCCCGCCCACGGGCATGCCCTGGGCCAGGCGCGTGACCATTAGCGGCAGGCCGCGCGTGGCTTCGCGCAGGTAGTGCGCAGTCGCCTCGCCTTCCACGCTGGGGTTGGTGGCGATGATCAGCTCTTCGATCTCGGGGTCGGCGCGCAGGCGCTCGATCAGCGCCGGCAGACCGAGCTCGTTGGGGCCGATGCCATCGAGCGGTGACAGGCGACCGAGCAGCACGAAGTAGCGGCCACGGTAGCTGCCGCTCTGCTCCAGCGCGATGACATCCATGGGGCTTTCAACGACGCAGAGCAGGTTCTGCTCGCGACTGCTGTTGCTGCACAGATCGCAAACAGATTGTTCGGTGAGGTTGCGGCAGATGCTGCAGTGTTCGACATGGTGCAGCGCCTGTTCGAGCGCGCGCGCCAAGCGCAGGCCGCCGGGGCGCTGGCGCTCGAGCAGGGTCAGCGCCATGCGCTGCGCCGATTTCGGGCCGACGCCGGGCAAAATGCGCAGGGCGTCGATGAGTTCGCGCAGCAGCGGGCTGGGCATGGCTTAGAACGGCATCTTGAAGCCGGGCGGCAGGCCCATGCCGGCGGTGGCGGAGCCCATGGCGTCCTTGCTGGCGGCTTCGACCTTGCGCACGGCGTCGTTGACGGCGGCGGCGATGAGGTCTTCAAGCACTTCCTTATCTTCGGTGAGCAGGCTGTCGTCGATGGCCACGCGCTTCACATCGTGCTGGCCGTTCATGGTGATTTTCACCAGGCCGGCACCGGATTCGCCGATCAGTTCAGCTTTGGCCAGGGCTTCCTGGGCCAGTGCCATTTTTTTCTGCATTTGCTCTTGCATGCGCTGAGCCTGTTGCATTAATTGCTGCATATTCATTTGTTTATCTCACTTATCTAATACTTTTAAAAAGGTTTTTCAATGAGGCAAGGTGATGGAGTCGGCGACCAGTGTGGCATCAAAGGTGCTGATCAGCGCTTTCACCACGGGGTCCTGGCGCAGGGCCGCTTCGGCGTTGTGCAGGCGCTCGCTCTGCAGGCGCTGGCGTCGTTGCGCCGGGGTTTCATCGCCCGGTTCAACAAATTCCAGCGGGATGTTGCGATCGGGAAAATGCTGCGTGAGCTTTTGCTGCAGCTGCGGCAAGGCTTGGCCGCCAGCAAGCATCTGGTGCCGTGGCGATAGCTGCAGCTCCCAGCGCGTGGGCGAGCGCTCGACCAGCAAGGCATTGCGCGCCAGATTGATGGCCGCGCCGGTCAGGCCGGAATGCTCGACCCAGTCGGCCCAGCGCTCGGCCGTCCAGCTGGAAGAAGTGCTAGCAACGGCAGGCGGCTCAACGGAAATTGCGGCGATGGGCGTAGCTACTGGAGCGGGAGCTACTGGAACAGGAGCTGCCGTCACGACCGGCGCACTTACCACTGGCGCCGCCGATGCCAGCCCACTGCCAGCAGCACGGGCCTCGCTGCGCTTGACCGGCGCACTAACTGCAACAGCACCACCGCCCGCGACCGCCGGATTCAACGGCCGGAACGCCAGCATGCGCAGCGCCGTCATCTCAAAGCCGGCACGCGGGTCTACCGCTAACGGCAGGTCACGCCGACCCTGAATCGCCATCTGGTAATACAGCTGCAAATCCTCGGCGGTCAGCGCCGCCGCCAGCGTCAACAGGCGATCGCGATCACCCTCGGCGTTGTCGATGGCGTCCGGCACCGCCTGCGCCACCGCCAAGCGATGCAGCACAGTAATGATCTCGCCCAGCGCGCCGGCAAAGTCGATGCTCTGCTCAGCCATGCCCGCCACCACCTGCAGCAGCGCAGCGGCGTCGCCGGCGTGGATGGCGTCGAGCACGCGAAACACCAGATCACGATCAATGGAGCCGAGCAGGCTGCGCACCTCGGCTTCGCGCAGTTCGCCCTGACCGAAGGCGATGGCCTGGTCGGTCAGCGACAAGGCATCGCGCATGGAGCCTTGGGCAGCGCGCGCCAGCAGCCACAGCGAGCCGTCATCGCTGGTGATGGCCTCGGCTTGCAGCACATGCTGCAAATGCCCTACCACGCGCTCGGGCGTCATCGGCTTCAGCGCGAACTGCAAGCAGCGCGACAGAATCGTGATGGGCAGCTTTTGCGGGTCGGTGGTGGCGAGCAGGAATTTGACATGGGGTGGTGGCTCTTCCAGCGTCTTCAGCAGCGCGTTGAAGGCGGCCTTGGACAGCATGTGAACTTCGTCGATCAGGTAGACCTTGTAGCGGCCCCGTGTGGGCAGATACTGTGCGTTATCAATAAGTTCGCGTACATTGTCGACGCCGGTATTAGAAGCCGCGTCGATCTCCAGCAGGTCGGCAAAGCGGCCATCTTCAATCTCGCGACAACTGCTGCACACGCCGCAGGGCGTGGCGGTGATGCCGGTCTCGCAGTTCAGGCATCGCGCCAGAATACGGGCGATGGTGGTCTTGCCAACGCCGCGCGTGCCGGTGAGCAGGTAGGCGTGGTGCAGACGATTCTGCTCCAGCGCATGGCTGAGCGCCCGTGCCACCACATCCTGCCCGACCAGCTCCTCGAAGCGGCGCGGACGGTACTTGCGGGCCAATACCTGGTAGCTCATGCGAATATCCGTGGCAAATAAGAACGGAGCCTATCGTAGCGGATGCGCTGCGCCGGCCCAAGCCATTGCAGCCGCGAAAGCGCCGTCATGCAAAAAAAGCACTGGCGCAAATAAACTGACATCTCGCGCTTGCACAATGACTTGCCAGTCGTTAGCTTCGCCCTAACGAAAACAGACAAAAGTTGCTCATGTCCTCTCCTGCTCAACGCGTTTCCCGCATCGCCAACCAGACTTACCAGCACGCTGCCAAGGTCATTACCTATCAACCCTGGTGGCAAAGCCTGCCGGAAGACTTTGCCAACTGGCAGGACAAATTCGAGCTGGACACCGTGCCACGCCTGATGGTGACCGGGACATCCGCGATAGATACCGTGCTGCGTACCGGCCTCGCCACCCTCGCCGGCCTGCTGGCCATTCCGACCACGCTGCGTCCGAGTGCCGTGGCACTGGATCGCGACAATCGCCAGTTCTATCAACGCTTGGCCGCCGAGGGCGATGCCGCGCGCTGCTATCCTAAGCCCGAGCGCGGCGTGACCATGACGCAGCACAAGCCGGGCCTGCTCGACTACCGGCCCAAGGTCGGCCGCGTTGATGTGCTGTCGTTCGAGAGTGCTTTTAAGACGCTGAACCCGGCGCTGCAGGCGCATTACAGCAAGTTCACACGCAACCGCACAGCCTGGGCCGAGCACTGGCAACATGGCGACCACCCGCGTCCGACGCTGATCGTGATTCACGGCTTCACCGCCGACCCGTACTGGCTGAACAGCCGCTTTCTGGCGCTGCCCTGGTTCTACGAGCAGGGTTACGACATTCTGCTGGTGACGCTGCCGTTTCATGGCCGCCGCCAGGAGCACACATCGCCGTTCAGCGGCCACGGCTGGTTCTCGCACGGTTTCTGTCACATGAACGAGACCATGGGCCATGCCATCCACGACATTCGCGTGTTCATGGATTACCTGGAAGGTCTCGGCGTGCCGCAAATGGGCGTGACCGGCATCAGCCTCGGCGGCTATACCACGGCGCTGCTGGCCTCGGTGGACGAGCGCCTGAGCTGCGCCATCCCCAATGTGCCGGTGGTGAGCATCATGGACATCGTGCTGGAGTGGTTTCCGGCCGGCTGGATTGCCCGTATGGGCATGAAACTGGGCGATATTTCGGTGACCGAGGCGCGCGCATCCGTGGCGATTCAGTCAGCGCTGAGCTTCAAGCCTACTATTTCAAAAGATCGGCTGATGCTGATTGCCGGTGCCGGTGACCGCTTTGCGCCGCCGAAGCACACGCATCTCCTGTGGGAACACTGGCAGCGCTGCCGCCTGCACTGGTTTCCGGGCAATCACCTGATTCATCTCGATCAGGGTCGCTACCTGCACGCCATGCGCAGCTTCATGAAGCACATCAAGTTCGTGCCCTGAAGCCAGGGCACGCGCCGCTGCAGCCTCAGGCGATCGCACTCGCCGACTGCAGCTGCTGACGCAGCACAAACTTCTGCAACTTCCCGGTGGATGTCTTCGGAATCAGCCCGAACACCACCGCTTTCGGCACCTTGAAGCCGGCCAGATGGCCACGGCAGAAGCTGATCACCTCAGCCTCAGTGGGCGCAAAACCGGCGCGCAGCTCAACAAACGCGCACGGCACTTCACCCCACTTCTCATCCGGCTTGGCGACCACGGCAGCGGTCACGATGGCCGGATGCCGGTACAGCACCTCTTCCACTTCCAAACTGGAGATGTTCTCGCCACCGGAAATGATGATGTCCTTGCTGCGATCCTTGATCTTCACATAGCCATCGGCCTCGCGAACGGCGAGGTCGCCGGTGCGGAACCAGCCGCCGGCAAACGCCTCCTGCGTCGCTTTCGGATTCTTCAGGTACCCTTTCATCACGATATTGCCGCGAAACGCCACTTCACCCAGCGTCTCGCCATCCGCCGGTACTTCCACGCCGGTCTCGGGGTCGATCACCGTGGTCGCTTCCTGCAGATGATAGGGCACGCCCTGGCGACCGTTGAGCCGGGCGCGCTCGCCGATGTCCAGCGCATCCCAGCCGTCTTGCTGCGCACAGATCGCTGAAGGTCCGTAAACCTCAGTCAAACCATACACATGCGTGATGTTGATGCCGGCCAGCTCACATCCTTCGATGATCGCTGCCGGTGGTGCGGCACCAGCCACCTGCCCCTGCACAATGTGCTCGATACCCTGGCGCAACTCGACCGGCGCATTGATGAGCATGCCGTAAACAATCGGCGCGCCGCACAGGTGTGTGACCCCATGCTCGCGAATCAGGCTGAAAATCAGTGCCGGATCGACCTTGCGCAGGCAAACATTGACGCCGGCATTGAGCGCCATCGCCCAGGGGAAAGTCCAGCCGTTGCAGTGAAACATCGGCAGCGTCCAGAGATAGGTCGCGTGTTGCGGCATGCCCCAAGACAGCAGATTGCTGACAGCGTTGAGGTAGGCGCCGCGATGATGAATGACCACCCCTTTCGGGTTGCCGGTGGTGCCGGAGGTGTAATTCAGCGCAATCGCATCCCATTCGTCCGCTGGCAGGCTCCAGGCCGCTGCTACATCACCACCGGCGATGAAAGCCTCATAGCCGATCTCGCCGAGCAGCTCGCCGGGGTTGTCGCAGAGCGGATCATCCACATCAATCACGCGCGGCTTCGGGCCAGGCAGCAGTGCCAGCGCCTTGGCAATGGTCGGCGCAAATTCGCGATCAGTGATCAGCACCTTGGCTTCGCCGTGGCCCAGCATGAAGGCAATCGCATCCGGCTCCAATCGCGTGTTCAGCGCATTCAGCACGGCACCGGTCATGGGCACGCCGAAGTGAGCCTCCAGCATTTCCGGGATGTTCGGCAGCATGACCGCGACCGTATCGCCACGGCGGATGCCCCAGTGCTGCAACGCCGCTGCCAGCTGCCGGCAGCGCGCATAGGTCTGGCCCCAGGTCTGGCGGCGGCCGCCATGAATGATGGCCAGCCGTTGCGGATACACCGCAGCCGTACGAGCGATAAAACTGAGCGGCGAAAGCGCGACGAAGTTGGCCGCATTGCGGTCGAGGTCAGTATCGTAAGCAGTGGTCATGAAAGCAGACTCGGCATGAAAGATGCCGAAGAGCATACCGGCTAGTGCCGGTGACGAGACATACGACTTTGGCAGAAAACGGTGGGCTGTTTCAATAAAGCGGGTTAAACGCAGAAAGTGCCGGCCTGCACCTGATGTGCTGGCCGGCAGCAACACTTACGGCTTCAGGCGCTCGACCAGCGACTTCAGCGTGCTGGTGGCTTCGCCAACCAGACCTTCCACCGTAGTCTTGATGTCATCGACCTTGCTTTCGCCGACAGAGCGCAGCTCGTCGAACTTGCCCTGGGCTTCGGCCTGCAGCGACTTCAGCTGCTCCAGGTGATTGCTCAGCTCGATCTTCATGTCGGCGCTAACACCTTCAGCCTTGGCCTTCAGCACATCGGCCTGAGCTTTCCATTCGTTAAGCTGGGCCTGCAGTTTTTGCTGGTATGCGTCTAATGCACTCATGGTGAACTCCTGTTTTCATGCTTGATATGACTGATTTGCAGCGAATGCGTTGCAACAGTTGGCCTCGACTTATAACGCTGCACGCCAGAGACGGTAAAGCCCTCACCGACGAGAGGTCGTGGCTGACAAGTCAGCCACCGAATCAGCCAGCCGGCAAGCCCGCCAGCCACTCCGCCGCTGCCAGCCCGGCCACGCGCCCCGTGGCCCAACAGGCCGTGAGCAGATAGCCCCCGGTCGGCGCTTCCCAGTCCAGCATCTCGCCGGCACAGAACACACCCGGCAGAGCGTTCAGCATCAGGCCCGCCGTCAGCGCCGGCCAAGTCACGCCACCGGCCGAGCTGATGGCCTCGTCCAGCGGTCTGGCCGCCAGCAGCGTCACCGGCAGCGCCTTGATGCGAGCCGCCAGTTGCGCCGGATCGGCCAGTTCGGTCGTCGTAACAATATCGCGCAGCAGCGATGCCTTCACGCCCTCCAGCCCGATGCGCTGCCAATGCCGCGCCAGCGTGAGCTTGCCGCGCGGCTTTTGCAGAGCGCTCAATAGCTGAGCCGCCGGCATGTCAGGGAGCAGATCCAGCACCACCCCGGCGCTACCGTGACTAGCGATGCGGTCGCGAATGGCCGCCGAATGGGCATAGATCAGGCTGCCTTCGAGCCCGGTCAGCGTCAGCACGCATTCGCCCTTGCGCGCCGGCATCGCCAGCCAGGGCAGATGCAGGCTGATGTTCTTCAGCGGCGAACCGGCGCGCTGCTGCAAGATCGGCGACCACGCCGCCTCGAAGCCGCAGTTGGCCGGTCGCAGCGCCGATAGCGCCACGCCACGCGCCGCCAACCAAGGCATCCACGCACCGTCGGAGCCAAGACGAGCCCAGCTGCCGCCGCCCAGCGCCAGCACTGTCACGCCTGCACGCACACGGCGCTCGCCCGCCGGCCCGGCAAAGACCAGATCGCTCTCGCCGCTCCAGCCGTTCCAGCGATGTCGCGTGTGAATCTGCAAGCCCAGCCCACGCAGGCGCTGCAACCAACGGCGCAGCAAGGGTGCCGCCTTCATTTCCTGCGGAAAGACACGGCCGGAACTGCCCACAAAAGTCTGCACGCCCAGGTCATGCACCCAATCGCGCAGGGCATCGGCATCGAATGCAGACAGCATGGGCGCGAGCTGGGGGGATGCGTCGGCATAACGCGCCAGAAAGGCCGGTGCCGGTTCGGCATGAGTGATGTTGAGGCCGCCGATGCCGGCCAGCAGCAGCTTGCGGCCCAGCGATGGCATGGCATCGAAGAGATCGACACGATGCCCGGCGAGCAGCAGCTGCTCGGCTGCCATCAGACCGGCGGGACCGCCGCCGATGACCACCGCACTCAGGGCATCAGCGCCCTGCTCTGCCACGACCTCAGGCATCAGGGGGTGCAACACGCTTGAGCTCAGCCAAACGCACAATCACATAAGCAATCAGCGACACCACGAAGAACACCAGCAGCATCCACGCAATGCCTTGCAGCGTTTCGATGACGGTGCGGTACAGCTCCAGCACCCAGCGCTCGGTGGTGAGCTTCAGGATCATGGCGTCCTTGTCACCGGCCATCGGCGAGATGTAGCGCTCCAGGTCGTAGATACGCACGCCAGACGAAATGCCGACCACGAAGATGGCGAACTGCATGTAGCGCTGCCAGGCCTGATAAATATCATCGGCGATGAGGCGTTGCAGAATGCGTTGCAGCGGTTGCGCAAAGGCGCGGGCAGCGAGCAGGGAAACCAGTGCCGAGAGCACGAGGGTGACAAACAAGAGGGTCAGAAACATGATGCCTCCGCTAGCGATTAAAGCGGGGTTGGGTGGCAACCCTGCCAGCCCGACCTCGGCACAGACTCCACGGCGACCGTTGCTTCCTTCCGGACCTGGCGGGATTGACCATTTCACCTTGCGAGGAGACCGGCAGGGTCACCATAGCGTCGCTCATGGCTGAGCGAGCGCGCAGTATAGAGAAAAGCCCCGGCCCTGCAAACGCCGGCGAGGGCTTTTCCGGCTCAAACGATCTTAAACGCGCTCAAACACCCGAATTGCTCAATTTCCAGAATTGAAAGCATCGAGCTCCTGCTTCAGCACGCGCATGACTTGCGTGGAGTTGACCATCTCCATGTGGCCCACGCCCGGCAGCGTGATTTCGCGGCCATAGTGCGCGGCCACACGCGAGTTGCTCTGCGGCGACACGATGCTGTCGTGCGGTGACCAGATGGCGATGAACGGGATCGGGCAGGGCTGCGCTTCGACTTCCGCCGTGAACGCCGTTGCCCAGGCATTGCCGTTGGTGAGCTGGGCCACGATGGGGCCGAGCTTGTCCTTGCCTTCCGCCAGCACCGTACCCTTGAACGGCGAGCCCACGGCAATCGCCAGCGCGGCTTTCGCCAGCCCGCCAAAGCGGTGCAAGTACAGGCGAATGACCAAGCCGCCCATGCTGTGTCCAATCAGGATCACGCGCGACGCGCCGGTCTCGGCCAGCACTTCATCCACAAAACGGGCCAGATGCTCGGCATTCGGCTCGACGCCAGCAAAGATCGGCTCCGGGCTGACGCAGTAAACCTTGCCGTAGCCATTACGCAGCAAGTATTTGCGCCAGGCGTAGAGGTAGCCGCGATTGGTGAAGAAGCCGGGCACCAGCACTACGGGCAAGCCCGTGTGCGGCAGGCCGACCGGCGGATTGTTCGGCACCAGCCAGGGCTCGAAGGCAAACAGGAAGGGATAGGTCAGAATGGCGGCCCACCACTCGCGCAGCAGCATCGCCACGGTGGCGGCGCAGCCAATCTCATGCTCGGCGCGCTTGGGCGAGCGATTTTTCCAGGTCGGCAGCCAGTTGCCCAGCGTCAGGAAGAAGCGCAGTGACACGAATACCAGCAGCGAAATCAGCACCACGCGCAGCGGCGGCACGCAATGCGCCATCGCGGCATAGCTGCCAATGCCGGCATACAGCGCGGCTTCGATCAGGAATGCCTTGAAGAAACCACGGCCATGTCCGGTAAAACCCTGCTCTTGCACACCTTGCTGTTGCGACATGGGCGCTGACTCCTGTTTTTGTTCTTGTGGGAAATTCGGATGCGCTAGGATAGCCGACACCCCTCGTCATACAAAGGCCAGACCATGACTCTGCGGTATCGCGATCTGAACAGCCCCATCGGCCCGCTGCGCCTGCTCGCGGACGATACTCACTTCACCGGCCTGCAACTGCCCTTTCGCCGTCGTCAGGGTGAACTAAAGCCGCTGAGCCCGCCTGAGCCTGACTGGCAGCCTGCGCCCGATTTACTACCATCGGTGGCCGCGCAATTGAAAGCCTACTTTGCCGGCGAGCTGCGCGATTTCGACTTCGATGCCTTCGAGCTGCCCTGCGCCCTCGCCGGCACCGAATTCCAGCGCGAAGTCTGGCACGCGCTGATCCGCATTCCTTACGGCAAGACCTGCTCTTACGGCGACCTGGCACGACACATCGGACGCCCGAAAGCCGTGCGCGCCGTCGGTGCAGCCAATGGCGCCAACCCTATCCCGATCATCGTGCCCTGCCACCGCGTGCTCGCGTCGGATGGCTCGCTACACGGCTTCGGCGGCGGCCTCGACACCAAGCAGCGGCTGCTGAATCTGGAGCAAGGCCAGTATCAGAACTTCATGCTGACCTGAACAAATGTTAATTTTGCAGCAGCGATACCGCAAATGACCAATATTATTGCCGCCGCGGCATGAAGGTTTTGAACAAGGCCTATGCCGAGTATAAATTGCGCAAGGCTGCGGAAGCGGTGTCTGCAGAATAACAAACGGGCATGCATTTCACGATAGGCGCGGCGCATTGCCGCTGCTATCGCT
>CALEYY010000241.1 GCA_937928295.1 uncultured Moraxellaceae bacterium | reverse complement strand
CGCGCCGCCCGCTCATAGTCCGTGTTTGCCGCCGCGCGTTCCATCTGCGCGGCCAGTTGCTCGACCAGCGTCTCGGCATCGCCACTGAGGAAGCGCTCTGCCTCGCGCACCAGATCGCTGTATTCGTCCAGCGGGATCAGACCCGTACACGGCGCCGAACACCGCCCCATCTGGTGCAGCATGCAGGGCCGCGAGCGCGTGGCGTAGATGTTGTCGGTGCAGGTCCGCAGCAGGAAGGCCTTCTGCAGCGTGTCCAGCGTGTGATCCACCGCGCCCGCCGATGCGAACGGCCCGAAGTAACGCCCGGCCTGCGTGCGCGTGCCCCGGTGAAAGGCGATGCGCGGCCAGGTATCGCCCTCGGAAATGAACAAGTAGGGATAGCTTTTGTCGTCACGCAGCAGAATGTTGTAGGGCGGCTTCAGCGATTTGATCAGCGTCTGCTCAAGCAGCAGCGCCTCGGTTTCAGACGCGGTAATGGTGATGTCGATGCTGTGGATGCGCGCCACCAGCGCCCGCGTTTTCGGGCTCGGCACCTGCTTGAGGAAGTACGAGCTAACGCGCGATTTCAGGCTCTTGGCCTTGCCCACATAAAGCACCGCGCCATCCTGCGCGAGCATGCGGTAGATGCCCGGCTCCAGTGGCAGCGTGCGGAGAAAATCCTTGAGCTGGGCCAGCCGCGCGTCATCGTCGCCGGAGGGCGGCAGAATGGTGGTTTCGATTTCGCTCACCGCAGGTCACTCACAAAAAGCGCTCACAACATGACGCCGAATTGCAGCGCCAATCTCGCCAGCGCTATGTTGTTGTCTACCCCTACCTTTTGCAGCAGGCGGGCGCGATAGGTACTGATGGTCTTCGGGCTCAGGCAGAGCTGATCGGCAATGTCTTGCACACGCTTACCATTGATGAGTTCAGACAGCACCTGCATTTCGCGCTCGGAAAGCTGGTTGAATGGGTTATCGGTGTTTTCTGGCATGTGCTGCTGCAAAGCCAGGTGCTGCGCCAGACTGGGGCTGACATAGCGCTTGCCGAGCGCGGCGCGGCGAATCGCCGTAACCAGTTCATCGAGTTCGGCGCCCTTGCTCATGTAGCCGGTGACGCCGGCCTGCAGCAGGCGGCCGGGCAAAGGGCCATCGTCGGTGACGCTGAGCATGACGATGCGTACGGTCGGGGCCGTCCTCAGCAGGCGCAACGCCGCTTCATGGCCGCCCATGCCAGGCATGTCGAGATCCATGAGCAGCACATCGGGGCTGTCGGTGCGCACACGCAGCAGCGCATCTTCACCGGAGGTCGCCTGCCAGACGATGTCGATACCGGGTACATCGGCGAGCAAATGCGACAGACTCATGCGAATCAGGGCGTGGTCATCGACCAAAGCGACACGAATGTTCATCTAACGCTCGACACTCGGGAATAGCCTATCTTAGCGACTGCAACCTGTGATACAAAATAGGTCACTCGTCTTTAGTTGTCATGGCCACCCACTGAGGCCCCTATGCACCGACTGACCGAGCTTATTGAACGCGATCCGCGGGGTGTTTCCCCTCCCCTTATTTCGGCTCGCCTCGCAACACCCAATACAGGTACTTCATTCATGTCTGCAATCTCCGTGCGCCGCACTTTGCGTAGGTGTAACCGTTTCATCCTGTCGTTGTTCATGGCACTGGCAATCGCCACCCCGGCAGCGCTCACCACCAGCCCGGCCGAAGCCGCCACACATGCCAGCAGCGCCAGCGAAAAGTCTGCCGCGAAGAAGCAGGCGGCGAAAAAACTCGCGGCCAAGAAGCGCATTGCCGCCAAACGAGCCGCCAGCAAGAAACATGCGATTACCCGCAAAGCCAAGCAGCAGGCCTCGGCAGCCAGCAAACGCCATCTCGCCAAGAAAGTCGCTGCACCAGCAGCAGCTGTAGCACTGACTGCCGGCGAGCTCGCCGCTCAGGAACGCCGCCAGGCCCCTGCTGAAATTCGCAACAGCCTGGACTTGCCTCTGGATGTGCAATCCCGTGCCGCCCTCATCACCAATGCCAAGACCGGCGAAGTGCTTTACGGCAAGAACGACAATCAGAGCATGCCCATCGCGTCCATCACCAAGCTAATGACGGCGATGGTCGTGCTTGATGCCGGCCTCGACATGAACGACCCGGTCACGGTGACTCAGGATGATGTGGATACGCTGCGCCACACGCACTCGCGGCTCAGCGTCGGCACCGTGCTGACCCGCGCCGACATGATGCTGATTGCGCTCATGGCCTCGGAGAATCGGGCGGCAGCCTCGCTGGCACGCAGCTATCCGGGCGGCACCCAGGCAGCCGTGGCGGCGATGAATCGCAAGGCCGCCAAGCTGGGCATGACGCACACACATTTCTACGACGGCACCGGCCTCAATGGCGACAACATTTCAACGCCGGGTGACCTAGCGAAGATGGTGCAAGCGGCGTATCGCTATGCCGACATTCGCGCCTTCACCACCACGCCGAACTACGAAGTGCTAAGCCGTGGCCGCATGCTGCAATACAAGAACACCAACCATCTGGTGAAAGAGCCGGAAGATCGGAAGAGCACACGTCTGA
>CALEYY010000240.1 GCA_937928295.1 uncultured Moraxellaceae bacterium | reverse complement strand
CACCGTGCCTTTGATCAGGCTGGCCACCGTTTCCAGGGCTTTCGGCGCGGCGCTGTCAGCTTCAGCACCGATCAGCAGATTCAGCACCAAGGCATCAACAATTTCATCGGCATAACGCTGGGCCAGCTGCACAATGCGCGCGGCTTGCGGCGCCTTGGGGATATTGCCGTCTGCATAAGCAGCAATGACAGCCTGAAAGTCTTCCTGCAACGCATGCGATGCCGCAAAGGCAAACAACTTGCTCAAGACGCGCTCTCCTCTCAGGCCTTCACGAACATCGACGAGTAATGCGCGCAGACACGCTTGAGGTCGTCATCGCTCATGCCGGCAAAGAGCTTGCCGACTGCGCTGTGGCTGCCTTTGACGATGGCGCCGCGGCCCATGCTGACCATCTTCTGTTTGACGAAGCCCAGCTCCAGTGCGCCGGTGAATTCATCGTAGAAATTGACGGTGGCGATGTCGGTAAAGTCATTCATGGCAGCGGTCAGGTCTTCACGGCTGTTGGCCATGTTGCCGGCGGCAATGCGCGACAGCACGCTGTCGAAACGGTTGCCGATGGCATCGGGCATGCCGAAACCAAAGCGCGTAACACCATTGACGATGACGCGACGACGCGACAGATAGCCGGCCAGCTTGTCTTGCTCGCCGTCGCTAACCTTGCCCATGATTTGCTTGATCAGCATATGCATGGTGCTTTTCATCAGGCTGGCCAGCATGCCGAGGATGCCTGCGCCTTCGCCGCCGCTCTTGAGAATATCGATGACATCTAGCGCCATGGCCTTGATCACGCCATCGGTGGTGCCGATGGCCAGCGCCACGCTGACAGACGGGTCGGCGTACTGGCCTTTGGCGTGATTGGTCAGCAGGTCATCAAGTGTCTGCTGCAGTTTGGCATCGAGAGGAAACGAGAAAAAATAGGCGCTCATGGCAAGTCCTGATAGGCATCAAAGGGAGAGACAGGCTCGCATCTTGGCGACGCTCATGGCGTTTGGCAAGCCTTACTGTCGTGCGGTTCGCCAGCGTGTGGTGAGCTGCTCGAAGTTGGATCGGAACGGGTTGATGTCGAGCCCGCCGCGCCGCGTGTAGCGGGCATAAACCGACAAAAGTTCCGCTCCAGCATACTGCTGCAAATCGCAGAAAATGCGCTCGACGCATTGCTCGTGAAAGTCGGAGTGACGCCGAAAAGAGACCAGATACGCCAGCAGACTTTCCGGCACGATGCGCGGGCCCCGGTAGTGAATCAGCACACTGCCCCAGTCCGGCTGGTCGGTGACCGGGCAGTTGGTGCGCAGCAAATGCGAGTGCCAGACTTCGCTCACATAAGTATCTGCGTCAATTTTCAGCAGGCTGGGATCGGGCAAATAGCTGCTGGTTTGCAGCGGCAGATCATCCAGACACTGACCTGGAAAGTCGGCCAGCGTCAGGGCTTCGTGCGCCGGCAGCAGCACCAGCGTGACCGGGGCTTCGGCGGCGGCAGACAAGTCCGCCTCAACCTGCGTCACAAAATCAGCGGGCGTGGCGAACACGGCAAAGTTCAGGCCGTTGAAGTAGAGCTTGAGCGACTTCGACTCGATCAGATTTGCCGACTCGGCCGGCACGCTGATTTCGCCAATCGCCACCACGGGCTTGCCCTGGCTGCTCAGCCAGGACAGCTCGTAATGCGTCCACACATCAACGCCCTGAAACGGCAGTGCGTCTGCATCCAGACCCAGCGTCGCGCGTGTCAGCTCACGCGGAATCGGTTGCAGCAACTGGGCATCGTAAGCATCCGGGTATTCGGTGGCCTGACCGAGCTGAGTGAGCGCATGCAGATCCATGCCGACTTACTCGCGCATGCCCGTGCCCTGCTGCAACAAGCGCAGAGCCACGCCATAAAGCAGCACCACCAGCACGGTGATGAAGGTCAGAGAGGCCACAATAGACACATCGCTGTGGCCGAGCACGCCGTAGCGGAAGGCATTGACCATATAAACGATGGGGTTCAGGTAAGACACCGTTTGCCAGAAGGGCGACAACAGGCTCATGGAATAGAACACGCCGCCAAGATAGGTCAGCGGCGTGAGCACGAAGGTCGGCACAATCGACACATCATCGAAGGTCTTGGCGTAAACGGCATTGATGAAGCCGCCGAGCGAAAACAGCACGGCGGTCATGAACACGCTGTAGATCATCACAAAGGCATGGTGCAGCGCCAGATCAGTGAAGAATAGCGACAGCAGCGTGACGATCAGGCCAACCGCCAGACCACGGGCCACACCGCCCAGCACAAAGCCGATCAGGATGATGGCCGGCGGCACCGGCGACACCAGCAACTCCTCGATGCTGCGTTGAAACTTGGCGCCGAAGAAGCTCGACACCACATTGGCATAGGAGTTGGTGATCACGCTCATCATGATCAGGCCGGGCACGATGAACTGCATGTAGCTATGCCCGCCCATGCTGCTGATGTTGCGCCCGACCAGATTGCCGAAAATCACGAAGTACAGCGTCATGGTGATCGCCGGCGGCAGCAGGGTTTGCACCCAAATACGCGTAAAACGGCGGATTTCCTTGCGCACGATGGTTTGCAGCGCAATCCGGTTCGGTGGTGAAAACAGGCTCATGCTGCGGCTCCCGACAAATTTTTCTCGACCAGTCGCACAAACAGCTCCTCCAGACGATTGCTCTTGTTGCGCATGCTGGTGACTTGCACGCCGGCATTGCTCAGCGCTTCAAAGACGGAATTGAGCGATTGCCCGCGCTGAATATCGACTTCCAGCACGCCCGGCTTGTCCATGCGCAACACATAACCGCCGATCTCCGGCAACGAGGCCATGTCGCCACTGCAATCCAGCACGAAGGTTTCCTGCTGCAGCTTGGCCAGCAGCGAGCGCATGTCGGTGTTTTCCACGACCTGGCCTTTATCGAGGATGGCGATGTTGCGACACAGCGACTCGGCCTCTTCCAGATAATGCGTGGTGAGGATGATGGTGGTGCCCTCGGCATTGAGCTTGCTGAGGTAATCCCACATGGAGCGACGCAGCTCGATGTCCACGCCGGCCGTCGGCTCGTCGAGAATCAGCAGGCGCGGCTCGTGCACCAGCGCGCGGGCAATCATCAAACGGCGCTTCATGCCGCCAGACAGCATGCGCGCCTGCTGGTCGTGCTTGTCCCACAAGCCGAGCTGGTGCAGATACTTCTCGGCCTGGTCATAGGCTTTCTTCACCGGCACGCCGTAATAGCCGGCCTGCGTGGCCAAAATATCGATGACTTTTTCAAACTGGCCGAAGTTGAACTCCTGTGGCACCACGCCGAGCTGGCGCTTGGCGACCTCGGTATCGCGATCCAGATCGTAGCCAAAAATACTGACCTGCCCGGCCGTCTTCTTCACCAGCGAGCTAACGATGCCAATGGAGGTGGATTTGCCAGCGCCGTTGGGGCCGAGCAAGGCGAAAAAGTCGCCGGGCTGGACGGTGAGGTCAATGCCTTTCAGGGCTGAAACACCGGATTTATAGGTTTTGGTGACGCCAGAGAGCTGCAGTGCGGCGGACATTCTGCAAATTCCTCACTAAATAACGAAAAAAGTCGGATCAGGGCTGTAACAAAAGTTCATTTCGCCAGTCTATCACGCGTGCTCAGCTCTACAGCGAGCGGACAAGCGCAGTCTTTTCAGTGTGTTTGTCCTGCACACAAATTTTTGTCAAAGGACAGGTCGAATGAAAATAGCTGTTGTGGGATCCGGTATTGCAGGCCTGAGCGCGGCCTGGTTGCTGTCACGGTCGCATCAAGTCACCGTTTATGAAGCGGCAGACTATGCCGGCGGCCATAGCAACACGGTGGATGTCACGCTGGATGGCCTGACCGCGCCTGTCGATACCGGCTTTCTGGTGCATAACGACCGCACCTACCCCAACCTCATCGCCCTGTTCAAACTACTCAAGCTGGATACCCCCGCCAGTGATATGTCGTTTAGCGTGAAGCTGCCCCACCTCAATTTGGAATGGGCGGGCGCCAACTTAAGCACCCTGTTCGTGCAAAAGCGTAACTTGGTTCGCCCCGGTTTCTGGCGAATGATTCGGGATATCTTGAACTTTAATAAGCGCTCTC
>CALEYY010000239.1 GCA_937928295.1 uncultured Moraxellaceae bacterium | reverse complement strand
TCCAGATACTGCAGCAGCTTCTGCATATGCGGCAGCGTGCGGCGGCAGGCGATGATGCCGATCTCGAACTTCTCGGCATAGCTGACCACGGTGATGTTGGTCGCCTGACCATCCATGGCGATGGACACCGGGTAGATGCCCTCCAGCTTGGCGCCATTCCAGTACAGCGTTTCACGCGGGCCCGGCACATTCGACACCACGATGTTGAAGGCCTGCCAGGTCGGCGCGATGCCGGTCGCCATGTTGATGCCGCTGACCGCCATGGCGGTGGCCACATAGTTCATGATTTCCAGCTGGTTCATGGTCGCGAAGCGATCCTTGCTGTTCTGCACCGAGCGCGCGATGGCATCCAGGCGCTCCAGCGGATCGGCGAGATGCGTGGCGAGGTTGGCGAGCACGACGCCGACCTGGTTGCCGCCCTCGGAGTCATCCTTGCGCAATGACATCGGCACCATGGCCACCAGCGGCTTGTCGGGCAGGGCGTTGAGTTCAATCAGGTATTTGCGGACGGCGGCAGCACACATGGCCAGCACGATGTCGTTGAGCGTGGCGTTGTGGCGCTTGGCGGCGGCTTTGATGCGCGGCAAGTGCCACGATTGCGCGGCGAAGCGACGCGAGGCGCTGATAGGCTGGTTGAGAATGGTGCGCGGGGCCTGGAACACCGACACATAGTCGGCGTCGGAGCTGCGCGCCTTGATCGACTTGTAGATTTCGCGGGCAACGGTGGGCCAGGTTGAGGCTTGCTCTTTGAGGATGCCGGCGAACTTCGCGGCACGCGACAGTGGCTGCGTGACCTGGGCCACAACGCCATCGGCCGGGGCGCGCTTGCGCGGCGGGATGGCCCAGAACGGCACGGTATCGCGCACGGACGGATCGGGCGACATGCTGCGCTGCAACATGCGCATGCCCGCCACGCCATCGACCAGGGCATGGTGGATGCGGCTGTAGACGGCGACGCGGCCATCTTCCACGCCATCAATGATGTAGATCTCCCAGAGCGGCTTGGCGCGATCCATGACGCCGCTGTGCAGCTTGGAGACAATCGCCAGCAGCTCGCGGATACGGCCCGGTTTCGGCAGCGAGATGTGGTGGAAATGGGCTTCGAGGTCGAATTCGGTGTCGTCAGTCCAGAACGGCAGGCCGAGCTTGTAAGTCAGCAGCTGATTGAACGGCGGCTGCGCTTTTGTGTACGAGCGCGCCCAGTCGGCCAGTTCCTGCGCGTAGTTGGGGCCGGCATCCGGTGGCGGCGACAGCAGCATCAGGCTGCCGACATGCATGGGCTGATTGCGGCGCTCAACGAGCAGGAACATCTGGTCTTGCGGGGAAAGCGGCGTCATAGCTTGATGCTCTGGTTCTGGATCTGTTTATGAATGGCGGCGGTCAGCGGCTCGTAGCCTCGCGTGCGGTCGGCGAGCACGAACAGTGGCTCGCTGATGCGGGCAGGATCGAAGCCTTCCTGCTTGAGTTCGACCTTGCGGTACTTGAAGGTGCCGGTGGTTTCCTGCGCGGCCTGCACGCGGATGAACAGGGGCACGGCGTAGGCGGGCAGCGTGGCGGCGAGATGCTGTGCCAGCGCCGCACCATCCAGCGCGTGACCGGCCTTCAGGGTGATGGCGGCCATGCCGGCGCGCCCGTCGCAGCCCGGCACATTCACCCCGTAGACGGCCCCGTGCTCGATGCTGTCGAAGCGTGCGACCGCGCCTTCGACTTCGGTGCTGGCGACATTCTCGCCCTTCCAGCGGAAGGTATCGCCGACACGGTCGACGAACTGGATGTGGCGCAGACCCTGATCGCGTACGAGGTCGCCGGTGTTGAAGTAGCAGTCGCCCTTCTTGAACACGCCACGGATCAGCTTCTTCTCGCCGGCGGCCGGGTCGGTGTAGCCATCGAACGGCCGGCGCTCGCTGACCTCGCTGATGAGCAGGCCGATGCCGCCTTTCTTGACGCGCACCAGATGCCCCTTGGCGTCCTTCACCGGCTCGTCGCTGTCGGCATCGAACTCCACGATGGCAAACGGCAGCGGCGAGAAACCGGCCGTCTCGGATACGCCGAAGGCATTGATGAAGCCGATGTTGGACTCGCTGGCGCCGTAGAATTCGTAGATGCGCTCGATGGCAAAGCGCTTCTGGAATTGCTGCCAGATTTCCGGGCGCAGGCCGTTGCCGGTGATCAGGCGGATCTTGTGATCCTGATCGCGCGCGGTGGCATCGCGATTGAGCAGATAGCGCAGCAGCTCGCCGATGTAGGTGAAGGCGGTGGCGTCGTAATGGCGGATGCGATCCCAGAACTGGCTGGCGCTGAACTTGCGGTCTATCGCCAGCGTGGCCCCGGCGGAGAGCACGCAGCCCCAGGCCACGGTCAGCGCATTGTTGTGATACAGCGGCAGGCAGCAATAGAAAATATCGTCTGATTTCAGGCGCATGGTGGCGTTGCCGACACCGGCCATCGACGCCAGCCAGCGGTAGTGCGTCATCACCGAGGCTTTCGGCATGCCGGTGGTGCCGGAGGTGAAGATGTAATAGCAGGGCTGCCGGGCCGTCACTTCGCGGGTGCTGGCTGGGTTGATGCTGCGCTGGCGGCCGCTGTCGCGATCCAGATCAATGTAACCGTCCGGGGCCGGCGTCCGTGCGTCGCCGCCGGTCCAGAAGAAGGTCATGGCGTTGCTGCCGGGCAGGCAGTCGGTGGATTCCAGCGCCGTGCGGCATTCGGAGCTGAGCACCAGCACCTTGGGCTTGACCAGGCCGATGCTGTGGCTGAGCGTCTCGCCGCGCTGGTTGAAATTGAGCATGCCGGCGATGGCACCGAGCTTCACCGCCGCCGCCACGCAGGCCAGCTGCATCGGGCTGTTTTCGGCGAGGATGGCCACGGTGTCACCGCTGCCCACGCCCTGCGCGGCAAAGCTGGCGGACAGGCGATTGGCCCAGCTGTTGAATTCGGCATAGGTCCACTGCTGATCCTGCCAGCGCACGGCCACGCGCTGCGGCGCTTGCCGGGCCCAGCGTTCGAGCACACGGCCGATGGACAGCTTGCTGTCCGGCTTCAGCGTGGCGAGGCCGAACAGACCCTTGTTGAGCGTGACCAGATCGGGGATGGCTTGCAGCGCGCCGCGAGCGATGTCGCGCAGGCCGACTTTTTTCGGGGTGTCAGCAGACGCTGGATTAGAGGATGCGCACATGGGGGTCAGCTCTCTGAAAAGAGTCTTGTTAGATACGGGCAATGAGTTTGCCATAAAAGAGTTGCTGTCAGACTGCGTTGCCGGCGTGGCAAGATAAAAGGCTGTATTTACAAGACTGGGAGCCGGCATGCTGATACATCGTATCCGCCTGATGCAGGGTGATGAGATTGCGCTGGGGCCGGGCAAGGCCGATATCTTGAGGGCGATTCGCGAGCACGGCTCGATCTCGGCGGCGGCGCGTCGCATGGGCATGAGCTATCGCCGCGCCTGGCTGCTGGTGGACACCATGAACCGGTGTTTCCGCGAGCCGCTGGTGCTGTCGGCGGCGGGCGGCAGCCAGGGCGGCGGCGCGAGCCTGACGCCGCATGGCGAGGAAGTGTTGGCTTACTACGAAAAAATGCTGGCCGAAGTCAGTCGCGCCAGTGCGTCATACGAGGGGAAGCTCAGCGGCTGGCTGCGCGATGTTCCGACCGACGCCGAGCAGGCTGGTGTCGAGCAGTCACGGGCCGACTAACCGACTAGCCGCCCATCGGCCAGCGTCAGCACATGTGGCGTCAGCGCCTCGATCTCATCACGCGAATGGCTCACATAGAGCATGGGGATGCCGGTCTCGTCGCGCACGCGCTGCAGAAAGGGCAGGATCTGCGCCTTCAGCCGGCTGTCTAGCGCGGATAGCGGCTCGTCGAGCAACAGCAGCTGCGGCGAATAGAGCAGGGCGCGTCCCAAGGCCACGCGCTGGCGTTCACCGCCGGATAGCTGCTGCGGTTTGCGCGTCAGCAGCGTGCCGATGTCGAGCATGGCTACGATGTCATCGAGCGCATAACGCCGCTGCTCTGGCCGCAGCCGCTGCCAGCCATAGAGCAGGTTCTGCCGCACATCGAGGTGCGGAAACAGCCGGCCATCCTGAAACAGCAG
>CALEYY010000238.1 GCA_937928295.1 uncultured Moraxellaceae bacterium | reverse complement strand
GTGTGCGTGGTGGGCAGCGGCCAGGCTCAGCCGCTGGCTTTGCTGATGCTGTCGCCCGAGGCGCAGTTGATGCAGCCGGATGTTGCCAGCAAGGCCAGCCTCGACAGCGCATCAAGGTACTGCTCGACGAGGTGAATCAGGATCTGGATCCGCATGAGCAGCTGGATTGTCTGGTGGTGGTCAGCGAGCCATGGACCATGGACAACGGCTTCCTGACACCAACCATGAAAATTCGCCGTAATGTGATCGAGGATCGCTACATGGATCGGGCCGAAGCTTGGTCGGCGTCCGGTCAGTCGGTCGTTTGGCTCTGATTGTTTTGGCTGTAGTCGTTTAACTGTAGATGCGTGGAGAAAACTGATGAGCTTGTTGCTGTTGGAAAAACACGGCCATACCGCCGTTATCACCATGAACAACCTGCCGGCCAATACCTGGACGCCAGAGAGCCTGGCCTTGCTGCAGTCCATGGTGGAGGAGTTGAATGATGATGCGGAGAACTATGCACTGATCATCGCCAGTACCTCCGAAAAGTTCTTTAGCGCCGGGGCTGATCTCAACCGTTTCAATCACGATGACAAAGGCCAGTCTTTTGCCTTTGCCCAAGCGTTCGGCTCGGCATTCGAGGCCCTGACCAACTATCGTGGCGTATCCATTGCGGCCATTACCGGCTTTGCCATGGGTGGCGGCTTGGAAGTGGCGCTGGCCTGCGATTTCCGGGTAGCAGAGGCGCAGGCACAAATGGCTCTGCCTGAAGCTACAGTGGGCTTGCTGCCCTGTGGCCTGGGCTCGCAGCAGCTGCCTTGGCTGGTGGGTGAGGCATGGGCCAAGCGCATGATTCTGCTGGGCGAACGCATCAGGGCTGATAAAGCCCTGGAGATCGGGCTGGTGCAGGAAGTGGTGCCGACAGGTCAGGCCTTGATCAAGGCGCTTGAGCTGGCGGCCAAGGTCGAAAAGCAGAGCCCGACTTCGGTGCGCTATTGCAAGCAGCTCATCATGGCGGCACGCCGTCAGCCGCTGACCAGTGCCTATGCGCTGGAGCGCGAGTTGTTCGTTCGCCTCTGGGATACGCAGGACCAGAAGGAGGGCGTTGCGGCATTTGTCGAGAAGCGTGCCCCGCGCTGGAAAAACTGCTGATCCCTACTTACTATTGAAATTAAGGAGATACACATGAAAATTGCAGGTTCCGTTGTTGTTGTGACAGGTGGTGCATCGGGTCTGGGCCGCGCCACGGTAGACACGCTCGTTGCTGCCGGTGCCAAGGTCGCCATTTTTGACTTTAATGAAGCGGCTGGCGAAGCCGTTGTTGCCGCTCTGGGTGACTCGGTCATCTTCAAAAAAGTGAATGTGGCCGACGAAGAGTCTGTGCAGGCTGCCATCGCCGCCACTGCTGAGCATTTTGGCGCCATTCATGTCTGCATCAATTACGCCGGCGTCGGCAGCGCCACCAAGACGCTGGGCAAGAAAGGCGTTTTCCCGCTGACAGAATTCAATCGCGTGCTGCAGGTGAACCTGGTCGGCACCTTCAATGTGCTGCGCTATGCCGCCGAGCAGATGGCCAAGAATGAAATCGTCGATGGCGAGCGTGGCGTGATCATCAATACGGCGTCCATTGCTGCCTATGAGGGCCAGATGGGCCAGGCCGCCTACAGTGCATCCAAGGGCGGTGTGGTTGGTATGACGCTGCCGATTGCGCGTGACCTCGCGTCTTATGGCATTCGCGTCAACACCATCGTGCCAGGTCTGATTCATACGCCGCTGTTCGATAGCCTGGAGCCGAATGTGATTGCCGCGCTGTCAGCATCGGTGCTGAATCCGCAGCGATTGGGCCGCCCGGATGAGATTGCCCACACGGCAACCTACATCATTGAAAACGCCTATGTGAATGGCGAGTGCATTCGCGTGGATGGCGGTATTCGTATGCAACCCCGCTAAAACATGCCCATAACCTACCTCTACCTGATCGCCAGAGTTCTCAAGCTGGACGAAGCCGGCCAAGCCAGGTTACTGGCCGGCACTTCGCTCTTGCCCGAGGAGCTGGTCTGTCTGGATCAGCAAGTCGAGGAGGCCACGCAGCTGGCGATTGTGCGCAACGCGCTGCACATCTCCGGCGATCCGGCATTGGGCTTGCGCTGGGGCAGCCGCTTGCATGTGTCTGCACATGGCCCGCTGGGCGTGCTCATGAGCACCTGCGCCAATCTGGAGACAGCCTTGCAGGCTGCTGCCCGCTACTACTCGGTACGCGAAAGCAGTGTCGGCATGGCTTGCACCGAGACGGATGACGAGCTGGTGGTGAGCTTTCGACTGCAGATTCCAGCCGACGAGGTCGGGCTGTTCATTTGTGAGTCGGTGCTGCTCAGCGTGCAGCGCATCGCCGTGCTCATGCTGGGCGGCGCGGCGGTGATGGATCAGGTACGGGTGGAGCTGGCCTATGCGCCACCGGTGCATGCCGCGAGTTACGCCGAGTACTTGCGCTGCGCTTGTCGCTTTCATGCCGAGGAAACCACGCTGCGTGTTCCGCTGGCCTTGGCACGCCGGGCCAACCCCTACAGTGACGCAACGCTGTATCAGCAAGCGCTAACGCGTTGTGAAGAGCTGATGCAGGCGCGTCTGGCGGCAGGCCGCTGGTCAGACCGGGTGCTTCAGCTGCTGCGCCAGAATCCGGGCCGGCTGTGGATGCTGCTGGATGTGGCGCATCACTTTCACCTCTCGCCGAGAACCTTGATTCGTTATCTGAAGAGCGAGGGCACGAGTTACCAGAGCATCCTCGACGAAGAGTTAAGCCGCTTGGCCTGCCTGTATCTCGACAGCCGGGCCTATACGGTGGATTCCGTTGCCAGTGTGTTGGGCTATCAGGATGTGTCGTCTTTTCGGCGGGCATTCAAGCGCTGGTTTGGGCAGGCACCGGCCGATTATCTGCAGCAGCCGCGCAAAGCCTGAGTCTCGCTGTCACTTCCAGAACCCATCGCTGTCACTTTCAGGACTCATCGCTGGTTGATGGCTGTGTGAGCATACCTGTACGGGTGTTATCACCATGCTCATCTTTAAACGAGAGTCCTGCCATGAATCGTGCTGAAGCCGTCGCCGCCATTCCCTGTGTTTCCTATGCAGTTCAGAACCGTGTGGCCACTATTACCCTGAATCGCCCCGAGGCTCGCAATGCCTTCAGTCTGGCCATGCGTGAAGCGCTGGCTGTGGCCATTACCGAGGCGCTGGCCGACAAGGAGGTTCGTGTTGTGGTACTCGCGGCGGCCGGGCCGATTTTCAGTGCCGGTGCCGATTTCGCTGACCTCACGGTGCCGAATTATCTGCCACAACCGCAAATCGAGCAGGAATACAAACCGCTACTGCTGAGCATTGCCAATTCGCCGAAGCCCTTCATCAGTGCCATCAATGGCGCGGCGGCGGGCATTGGCGGGGCATTTGCCATGGTTTGTGATCTCAGCATCATGGCCGACAACGCCTGCATCTATATGGCGTTTGCCAATCTGGCGCTGGTGCCGGATGGCGGAGCCTGCTGGCAGCTGCTGCACGCCATGGGCCGCCGTCGCGCCTTCGAGGCGATTGTGAGCGGTGCGCGAATTTCTGCGCAGGACTGCCTGAGCTATGGCCTAGCCAATCGCGTTGTCCCCGCTGCTGAACTTGCCGCTGCTGCACAGGCCTGGGCCGAGGCGCTGGCCTTGCAAGCGCCGTTGGCCATGCGCTTTGCCAAGCAAGCCCTGAGTCGTCTGCAGCAAACAGATCTGGCAGACGCCATTTCTTTCGAGGCCGGTCTGCAGAATTACTGTGTGCGTAGCGAAGATGCCAAAGAGGGCGTGATGGCCTTTATGGGCAAGCGCAAGCCGGAATTCAAAGGCCAGTAATTCGTTGTCGCGGCTATTTTGAAGACACCGTTGAGGACACGCAGCAATGGCTATGCAGCCTTTTGATTTTTCCGGCAAGACCGTTTTTGTGGCGGGCGGCACCAGCGGTATCAATCTCGGTATTGCCGAGGCATTTGCCCGGGCAGGAGCTCGGGTCGCGGTCATGTCGCGCAATCCTGAAAAAGTGGCTGCTGCTGTAGCGGTGTTGCGGCGACATGGCGG
>CALEYY010000237.1 GCA_937928295.1 uncultured Moraxellaceae bacterium | reverse complement strand
CATCAGATCCTGCGCATCACGCGGAGCCATCACTGGCGGCAGCGCCCGAAACAGCTCCAGCTGGGGCTCGCCAGCAGGCACCGCGTTTGACTTGCTTCTGGATAACTTCATGGCAAGCCCCTCACTGTACCGGGTGCGGCTTGCCGTAATCCGGATCGAAGGTCGCCTCGAAGCTACGGGCATCCGCCCAGCAGATCAGATCATCCAACGCGTAGATCACACGCCGACCGACCTTGCGAAAGCGCGGGCCGTCACCGAGCATGCGACGCTTCTCCAGCGTGCGCGGCGACAGCCGAAGAAACGCCGCCGCTTCGGCGTTGTTGAGGAAGCGAGCAACATCCAAAGGAATGGTGAGCCTAGGGGTATTCGCAGACATTCAAGAGCGCTCCAGTACAGTGGTGACGCTCTCGACATTACCCAGCCATTCGGCAGGCCTGTGTTGGCTTGATGCTGGTATTGAGTGAGTCAGACCCGCAGGGCCAGTGACTCATGCACGCACGGCAACAGCCGCAGAAAATATAAGAATTTACTATTTGTAAATGCACTCTAGGGGACCGACTGAGACACGTTGAAACCAGTGGAGGAAAACGTAATAACTAGGACTGCTTGTTGATAAAAAATCTGCATGCTGGCATGCTCAATCTAAAATTTGTCAACTCAAATCATATCAATTGGATAAAAGCCGGATAATAAAATGAAAATAATAAAATATCCAAACATCCATGAGGCAATTGCCTCAACAGCACTGATATTTCTTATCATTGGCCTATGTGTTGGCGGATTTTCATGCAGAGCCAATCTTGATTGGGAAGACTACATATCGAGCTTAGCCACATTGATAGCAACATTTTTAGGCGCTTGGTTTGCTTTTCATTTAACTAATAGAGCCAGAATAAGAGAGGAAAATGAAAATAAATTCATGCATCTGAGCAAATCATTATTCGTTCTTATGAGACAAATTAATGTCATTGAAGGGTTTGGCAAAGATATTGACAGATATCAAGAGGACGAGAAACTTGCCTTCGAAATGCCTGCCTACAAGACAAATGAATACAATGATCTGAAGCTTGACTTTGATGGATTGGCATTTCTTGCATCAACTGATTATGTACAAGACCTCTTACACTTAACAATAGAACAAGAGCGCTTTGAGCAGGTTCTAGAGTGCTTACGCATACGACATGCGCATTACAATGAAAAAGTTATGCCCGAGATGATTGCGTCAGATTTAACTGACAGAAAAGCAAGTCTAGATGAATACATAAGTAAACTGCGTGATGAGACATATAAAGGTGCGCTGCAAGGTGCAAGGCAGGTTCGCTTGGAGATTAATGCTTACCGTGAATCCAGCCTAGTAATGCACAAAAGACTCCATTCAATTGCCAAGGCACTCTTCCCGGAACAGAGCTTTATCGAAATAATTTTATAGAAGATAGCAATTTGGCATTTGATAAAAATGGGAAACCCCCTAGGGCTCATAAGAGCCCTCTCTCCGCAAACGACACCGACGTGAAGCCACCGACCACGATGTGGTCGAGCACCCTCACCTCCACCAGCGCCAAGGCATCCTGCAGGCGCTTGGTGATGTGGCGATCAGCGTCACTTGGCTCCGGGTGCCCGGAGGGATGGTTGTGCGCCAGAATGATTGCTCCTGCGTTCAGCGTCAGCGCCTCTTTCACGACTTCGCGCGGATGCACGCTGGCACTATCAAGCGTGCCTCGGAACATCTCGCGATAGGCGATCAGCCGGTGTTGATTGTCGAGAAACATCGCGGCGAAGACTTCGTGCTCCAGACCTGCCAGCTTCACCTGCAGGTAGTCCTTGACCGCCCCCGGCGAGATGAACTGGCCATCTCGCAGCAGCTTGTGATCGATGACCCGACGAGCAGCTTCGAGGATCACCTCGATGGATGCCGGGGCATACTGGCCATTGGCGTCACGCACGAGGAGTGTGTTTTCCGAAACGACAGTGAAATGCGACATGGTCTTTCTCCGATCTGCGGGCGGATTTGCCCGAGACCGGCGGAACACATCGCAGCGCAGCAGTCAGGGATCGCAGACGGCACCGCCGCGAGCATGCGGAGCACGCGCAGTCCTTGACGGCGAGAACGGTGTGGTACGGTGAAGGGATCAGCAAGGCCGACCCACTGACCTCTACTCAACCACGGATTTGAACGAAGGCACGGATACGCTTTTACGCTTTTGTGCTTTGCCGCAGCGCTTTCGAGCAGGCTGGTATGGATCATGCTTTTTACCCTGCTGGTGATTTACTTCACCGTATTAAAGCTCTGGAAAATGAATTCATGACCTCTGAATTCGCCACATTACGCCCCAGCGCGCTGTGGTGAGTTATGAGCAAACCCACAAAAGCCCATGATTCCTGTCATACCCAGACAGGAAGGAGCTTTGTGATGGTTACCAACCCGGAAGACCGCGTCATTTTCAGACCTGAGCTACAGCAGCTTCTGCAGGTCAGCAGCGAAACAATCCGCCGCTGGCTGTTGGGCAAACGGCTCCCCACCCCTGATGTTGCTCTCACTCGCAAGACTGTTGGCTGGAAGCTTTCCACGCTGGAGCGCGCCGGCATCAAACTGGCGTGAGGCCACAACTATCCAGCCAGTCCGCCCAGTACTGCAGCATCTTCTTCCGGTCTGGCAGATACTCAGCTCTGTTGTAGATCGCCCGAATCTTGTTATCGGGTACATGCGCCAGCTGACGCTCAATCGCATCGGGGCTATATCCATTCTCATTGGCCCAGGTGCTCGCAATAGAGCGCCAACCATGACCTGTCATACGACCCCGGTAGCCCATCCGAGCGATCAAGGTGAGCACCGCATTTTCAGACATAGGTCGATCCATGCGATGGGGTGCCGACAACACATATCGCGCCTCTGGCCGACTACGCGCACGCAGCTGCTTTAGCACTGCTAACGATTGATCCGACAGTGGCACCAAATGATCACGATCTCGCTTCATCTTGCCTGCCGGAATCAGCCAGACCTTGCCAGCCTCGTCGATTTCCGACCACTCCATCATGCGCAGTTCATTGGTACGCACCCAAGTCAGCGCCAGCAGGCGACATGACAAAACAATCTGCAGATCCCCTTCTAG
>CALEYY010000236.1 GCA_937928295.1 uncultured Moraxellaceae bacterium | reverse complement strand
GCGCAACCACCAGAAAGTGATTGAGGAAGCGCCCGCGCCACACCTGCCTCCCGCCGTGCGCGAGGCCCTGTTTTCGCACGCGCTGACGATCGGGCACGCCATCGGCTACGACAGCACCGGCACCATCGAGTTCATCCACGACAGCCGCAGCGGCGACACCTTCTTCCTGGAAATGAACACCCGGCTGCAGGTCGAGCACCCGGTGACCGAGTTGACGGTCGGTATCGATTTGGTCGAATGGCAGCTGCGGGTGGCCACTGGTGAGCCGCTCGGCTTCGCCCAGCCGGACCTGACGCAGCGCGGCTGCGCGATCGAGGCGCGTGTCTGCGCGGAGAATCCGGCGGCGGGTTTTGCGCCCGAGATCGGCGCCCTGATCGACTACCGCGAGCCGCGCGGCGAGGGCGTTCGGGTCGACAGCGGCGTGCGCAACGGCAGTCAGGTGACGCCTTATTACGACTCCATGCTGGCCAAGGTAATTGCCCATGCCGACGACCGGCCGACCGCCGCACGGCGGCTCGCCACGGCATTGGACGACACGGTGCTGCTCGGCGTGCACAGCAACCTCGGTTTTCTGGCCGATCTGCTGCGCCATGACCACTTCGCGCAAGTACTCACCACACATTACATCGAACGCGCCTTTCCCACAGGCTGGCAGCCGCGCACGGACGATGGGCTGGCCATCGCGGCTGCCGCCGTGCACGGCGTGCTGATCAAACAGGCGACGGCCGGCCGCTCGGCCTGGCAGTCGCTCGGGGCCTGGCGCGCGGCCGGCGCTGGGAGTGGCACTGGCAGCACACAGGTGCTGCTCGAAGACGAGCAGCGCTGCGTGCATGAAGTCAGCGTCTCGCCGCAGGGTGACAGCTGGCGTGTGTGCGTCGGCGATCGGGAGTTGACCCTGGCGGCGGTTTTGGCCGGCGACACCCTGGCGTTGCAGCGCGACGGCCTGACGGTTCGCTTCACGGTGGCGGTGGAGCAGCACGCCAAGCAAGGCGAACGCGTGTGGCTCTCTGGCCCGAGCGGCACGTGGGCCTGGCGCCGGCTCGATCGCTGGCAGCGCGCACTCAAGGGCGCGGCGGGTGCCGATGAGCTGGGCGGCAATCTCCTGCTCGCCCCCATGCCCGGTCTGGTGACGCAGGTGCAGGTCAGTGTAGGCATGAGTGTGAACGCGGGCGACACGCTGGTGCAGATGGAAGCTATGAAGATGGTGCATACGCTGAGCGCGGTAGCGCCGGGACGTGTGGCCGAGCTGCGTTGCCGCGTCGGCGACGCGGTGCGCGGTGGTGATGTGCTGGCGATCATGGAAACAATCGAATCCGAGGAAAAGCAATGAACGAGCCGATTTATTTTGACGAGCAACACCGGCAGTTCCGCGACAACCTGCGCCGCTTTGTCGAGCAGGAGGTGGTGCCACAGGCAGCGCCATGGGAAGAGGAAGGCATGGTGCCGCGCGCGGTGCTGCGCAAAATGGGTGAGCTGGGTTACCTAGGCGTGCGCTATGGCGAGCAATACGGCGGCTCCAAGCTCGACACGGTGTACAGCGCGATCCTGGCCGAAGAACTCGGCCGCTCCACCTACGGCGGCTTTGCCGTGACGGTGATGGTGCATACCGACATGGCCTCGCCGCACCTGGCCAACTTTGGCACGCCAGAACAGCTCGAGCGCTACCTGCCCACCATCATCCGCGGCGAGAAGATTTGCGCCGTGGCGGTCACCGAGCCCGATGCAGGCTCCGACGTGGCCGGCATCCGCACCCGCGCGGTGCGCGACGGTGACCACTGGGTGCTCAACGGCAGCAAGATGTTCATCACCAACGGCGTGCATGGCGATGTGTATTTCGTCGCCGCCAAGACCGACCCGACGGCCAAGGGCTCGCGCGGCATTTCGATCTTCATCGTCGAGAAGGGTACGCTGGGCCTTCGAGTCGGGCGCACGCTGAAGAAAAGCGGCTGGCTGTGCAGCGACACCGCCGAACTCGTGTTCGAGAACTGCCGTATCCCGGCGGCCAACCTGCTGGGGGGCGAGAACAAGGGCTTCTACCAGATCATGCGCAACTTCCAGAACGAGCGCATCGTGCTGGGCGCCCAAACCATGGGCGAGGCTGCGCGCGCGATTGAGCTGACGCTGGCCTACGTGCGCGAGCGCAAGGCCTTCGGCGCCACGCTGTGGGACAAGCAGGCCATCCGCCAGCGCCTGGCAATGCGCGCGGCGCAGGTCGAGGCCGGCCGCCAGCTCGTTTACCACGCCGCCTGGCTCGACGCGCAGGGGCGCGAATGCGTCAAGGAGGTGTCGATGGTCAAGGCGCTGTGCGGCGAGCTGGTCAACGATGTGGTCTATGACTGCCAGCAGTTCCACGGCGGCTTCGGCTACATGCGCGAGGCTGCGATCGAGCGCATGGTGCGCGACGCCCGCGTCCAGGCCATCGGCGGTGGTGCCACCGAGGTCATGCTCGAAGAAGTGGCGAAACGCTTGTGAACATGAACACCTCCCCGGCTACTTCAGCCATTGACGGGTTGGTCGGGCTGCCGCTGAAGGAGGTCCTGCCCGGCATTCTGATGTTCACGCTGCCGGTGGACTACGGCATCGACCACGTCAACATCTACCTGATTCGCGAAAGCGAGGGTTGGTGCCTGTTCGACACGGGTGCCGATTGCGAGGCGGCCCGGGCCTTGTGGCTGCGCGCATTGGCAGGTCCGCTGGCGGCTGGCTTGACGCGCATCATCGTCTCGCACCACCACCCCGACCACCTCGGGCTGGCGGTGTGGCTGCACGAGCGCACCGGGGCGCCGATCCTGATGCGCGAGGAAGAGGTGGCGGTGGCGCGGCAGACGCACGTGGTCAGCGCCGGCGACCGCGCGTACTGTATCGACTTCATGCGCCGCCATGGGGTGGCGCCGGAGGACGCGCAGCAGGTGGTGGGCGGGGTGTTGCAAAGCAACATGGCCTGTGCCGTGCCGACTCGCGTCGAGCCGCTCGAAGCCGGCCAAACGCTGCACATCGGCGATCATGCTTTCGACGTGCTGGTGCTTGGTGGCCACAGCATTGCACAAATTTGCCTGTACGAGCCCAGGCTGAAGTTGCTGCTCACAGGCGACCAGTTGCTCGAGCGCATCACACCCAACATTGGTGTCTGGCCCTATGGCGAAACCGATCCGCTGCCACGTTACCTGGATAGCCTGCGCACCATTGCGGGACTGGACATCGAGTACGTCTTGCCAGCCCACCACGGCGTCTACCACGCCGGGGTCGAGCGCGCGCATGGACTGGTGGCGCACCACCAGCGGGCTCTGCGCAAGTTCATGGCGCGTCTGGGCGCGGGGGGCATGAATGCCACCGAACTCGGCTACGCCGTTTATGGCGCGCAGAGCGACCCGCTGCATGCTTACCTGGCCATGGGCGAAACCCTGGCGCACCTGCTGTGGCTGGAGCGCGCCGGCTACGTGCGCCATGAAGAAACGCCAGCCGCGACCCGCTGGTATCCGGTGACGGCGGCCGGCGAAGAGCCCACCCTCACCTTGTCTGGAGACATGTCGAGATGACAGAAACACACACCATCAACGAAGAAGAAATCGCCAAGCGATGGCAGAAGTTCGCCCATGTGTCGCCGTACAACCGCGAACTGGGCCTCCTGCCGCACGCGGTGCGCACCGACTGGTGCGTGCTCAAAGTCGAGTACCAGGAAGCGCTGGTGGGCGATCCGCAGACCAGGGTTTTGCATGGCGGAGTCATCACTGCGCTGCTCGACGCCGCGCTCGGATTCGCGATTTTCGTCAAGCTGCCGGAGATACGGCCGATGGCCACGCTGGACTTGCGCATCGACTACCTCAAGCCCGCCACGCCCGGGCGTGCGATTCTGGGGGGGGCCGTTTGCTACAAGCTGACTGCAGAACTGGCGTTCGTTCGCGGCGCTGCCTACCACGACACGTCGGACGACCCAATAGCCACCGCAGTCGGCATTTACATGTTTACTTCCGGGCGACCGGTATTGCGCAACGAGGATGTGCCACGATGAAATGGACCGAACAAATTGACCATGCGCGCGCCCAGGGTGACTGGAGCGAAGTGATCCAGGCTGTGCCCTTTGCACGTTTTCTGGACTTGCGCATTGATGTCAAGGGCGAGGAGTTCACCTGCGTCTTGCCATTCCAGGAAAAACTGATAGGCAACCCCATCCTGCCGGCTCTGCATGGCGGTGCCACCGGGGGGTTTCTGGAGTGCGCCGGATTGTTCTATCTGCTGTGGCACATGGACAGCCGGGACTTGCCCAAGACCATCGATTTCAACATTGATTACCTGCGCTCGGGCCGTCCGCAGGACACCTATGCCAACGTCGTGATGGTCAAGCTGGGCCAGCGTGTGGCGAACCTGCGCATCCAGGCATGGCAATCCAGCCCCGATAAGCCCATCGCCCTTGGCCACGGCAATTTCATGCTGCGAGCCTGAGGGCACAGAAAGGAAATGTCCATCATGTCTCAACCTACCTACCGTTCCGTGTTCCGCCCTGGCCTGTTTGCAGGTCAAACCGTTATCGTCACCGGTGGTGGCAGTGGCATCGGCCGCTGCACCGCGCACGAGCTGGCCAACCTTGGGGCCAGCGTCGCGCTGGTCGGTCGCCGCATCGAGAAACTGGAAGCTGTGCAAGCTGAAATCACGCAGGCCGGCGGCCAGGCCAGTATCCACGCTTGCGACATTCGCGACGAGGCGGGCGTCAAGGCCATGATC
>CALEYY010000235.1 GCA_937928295.1 uncultured Moraxellaceae bacterium | reverse complement strand
AATGAATACTGTGTGCAGATCAAAGGCTTGGTGCGTTTGCGACCCGAATGCACGACCAACGATGGCATGAAGAGCGGCAAGATTGAAGTGCTTTGCCATGAACTCATCGTGCTCAACGAATCTGTCACGCACCCCTTCCAGATTGACGACGAACACTTGTCAGAGACCACACTTCTGACACATCGCGTGTTAGACCTGCGCCGTCCTTACATGCAAAACAACCTGATGCTGCGCTACCGCGTGTCGATGGAAGTGCGTAAGTTTTTAGATGCCAATGGTTTTGTGGATGTAGAGACACCGATGCTCACCAAGAGCACGCCTGAAGGGGCGCGTGACTACCTCGTGCCCAGCCGCGTGCATGACGGCCAGTTTTTTGCGCTGCCCCAGTCGCCGCTGCCGTCGATGCGATCACACAGGGTGGCACTGGTCAGCATAACGCCGTGCGTTCCGGCCAGCACGCTGCGGGCAAAGGGCTTCATCGGATCAAGATAGCGGCGGTGCAGGCCGACATCGAATTCGCGCGCGTCTGACCGGTCGAGCGCCAGCCAGTCGACGAAATCGGGGTCAGCCGGGCCGCCCATGCGTTGCAGCAAGGCCTCCCACGCGGCGACCAGATCGATCCGCCAGCTGAGCGAATGGCGCGCGCCTTCGATCCTTGAGGCGGCAAGACGGCGGCTGTTTTTCCACGGTATCGGCGGCCTCTTGACCGAGCGACGCGAGCTCCTCGACGGCTGGCCAGAAGCGCTGCTCGAAGGCGGCCTCGGCCAGCCAGTACCGTTCCGGCTCCAGGTTGGCGTTGCCGGCGCTGACCACGCCGGTGCTGTTGTCGGCGGAGGCGGCGAAATCTTCGAAGTCGAGTTGGCCGACGACGCGCTCGACCCGCATGCGCAGCTGAGTCGTCGGCCGCAGGGCGTAGGCGGCGATGAAGCGGGGTTTGACGAAGGTGAAGCCGCGCTCCTTGGTCGCGCCGCCCGATTGCGAAATACGCGAGGTCTCGATGCGCGTTCCCGCTTCCAGCGACAGCTTCGGCCGGTGGCCGGCCTGTTCGACGGCGATGCGTGCCTTCGCGGCTCGGTCCTCGGCGTCGGCGGCACGCACTGCCGGCGTGTCGCCGGACACCGCCAGCGCGTCGGCCAGCGTTGCCGGTACCTGTGGCTGCGGCCAGCCGCCGGGCAGGTTGTCGGGTGCTGCACCGACCACCCGTTCATAGGCCGCGGCATCGACCGCCTCGGCGGCGCCATCCACGAGCGCTGGGGCAAGCTTGATCATCTGGTACTCAATGCCGCGATGCTCGGAACTCTGGCTCCTGTTCCCGCGATTGACGGCCCTGAATTTGCGCGACTGTTTACCCTGAATGTCACCGCGCAGCAGGTGCTTATCGCGTCCTTTGACGCCCTACTTCGCAAGAGCGAGGCTGGACGCCTTATCGCCCTCACCTCGTCTGTCGGTGCGACGCCGCGCGCATTTTGGGGGGCTTATGGCG
>CALEYY010000234.1 GCA_937928295.1 uncultured Moraxellaceae bacterium | reverse complement strand
CCGATCTGGGGCTGCGGCCGCACAACATCCATCAGGCCATGGCGCTGGATCTGCTGCGTGACCCGAGCGTGCATCTGGTGTCGCTGACCGGCCCGGCGGGCTCGGGCAAGACCATCCTGGCGCTGGCCACGGCCATCGAGCAGAGCATCGAGGAGAAGCGCTTCAACAAGATCATCGCCACCCGTTCCACGCCGCCGCTGGCGGAGGAACACGGCTTTCTGCCCGGCACCGAAGAGGAAAAGATGGACCCGTGGCTGGGCGCCATCAGCGACAACATCGAGGCGTTGCATTTGCACGATGAAAGTCCGAAGGGCTCGATCGAGTATGTGAAGGAGCGCGCCAACATCCAGTTCAAGGCGCTCAACTACATTCGCGGCCGCAGCTTCCAGCGCGCGCTGATTCTCATCGACGAGTGCCAGAACCTCACGCCGCATCAGATGAAGGCCATCATCACGCGTGCCGGGGAGGGCTCGAAGGTGATTTGTCTCGGCAATTTGGCGCAGATCGATACGCCCTATTTGACGCCGACCAGCTCCGGGCTGACCTATATGTGCGAGCGCTTCAAGGGCTTTGCGCATGGCGGACATATCCAGCTGGAAGGCTCGCCGCGCTCGGTGCTGGCCGAGTATGCGGAAAACAACCTGTAAGATTGCGCATAATGCGAACAAAGCGGATGGTCAGAAATATTTACGACCATCCGCCTGCATTCTTGATTGTGTCATCTTTTGGCTTTAACCTTCGCCGCGTCAGAGCCAGGGCGAACAAGCCGTCGAGCAGCGCAGCAACCTGACACCGAATAAGCCTCTAGTGACTGTTTGTGTGACCGTCGAGCTAGGGGCTTTTGTCTTTTTCATGACCTTTGGGAACATTGCACATGCGCCTTTCTGACTACTGCTCCGATGCCGAGTGGGCGAAGATCAAAAAGCTGGCGGACGAAAAGGAAACTCCGTTTCTCGTCGTCGACCTGGAAATCATCAAGCAGAAGTATGTCGAGCTAACAGGCTGCTTCCCGGCCGCCAAGGTGCACTACGCACTGAAAGCCAACCCCGGCCAGCCGGTTATCGACCTGCTGCGCGACCTCGGCTCGAACTTCGACTGCGCGTCCAAGTTCGAGCTCAGCAAGGTGCTCGATAGCGGCGTCTCCGCCGATCGCGTGTCTTACGGCAACACCATCAAGAAGGCCGCGCATGTGAAGTGGGCCTACGAGCAGGGCATCCGCCTGTTCGCCACCGACTCCAAGGCCGACCTGCAGAACATCGCCGAATACGCGCCGGGCTCGAAGATTTTCGTGCGCATCCTCGTGGAAGGCGGCGAGACCGCCGAATGGCCGCTGTCGCGCAAGTTCGGCTGCCACCCGGACATGGCCATCGACCTGCTGGTGCAGGCGAAGAACCAGGGCCTGATTCCTTACGGCATCTCCTTCCATGTCGGCTCGCAGCAGAAAGACATCGCCGTCTGGGATGCCGCCTTGTCGAAAGTGAAGTACATGTTCGACTGGATGAAGTTCGAAGAAGATGTATCGCTGAAGATGATCAATCTCGGCGGCGGCTTCCCGGCCAACTACATCTCCGAAGTCAACCCGATTCAGGTTTACGCCGAAGAAATCAACCGCTACCTGCGCGATGACTACGGCGATGATGTGCCGGAAATCATCCTTGAGCCGGGCCGCTCACTGGTCGGCGAGTCCGGCGTGCTGGTGTCGGAAGTCGTGCTGATTTCGCGCAAATCGCGTACCGACCTGAAGCGCTGGGTCTACACCGATGTGGGTCTATTCCAGGGCCTCATGGAAACCATGGGCGAGTCGATCAAGTACCCGATCTATACCGAGAAGATGGACGAACATGGCAACCAGGAAGGCAGCGTCGTGCTCGCCGGCCCGACCTGCGACTCCACGGACATCATGTACGAGAATGTCGGCTACCACCTGCCGCTGAGCCTGGCGCCGCGCGATCGTCTGTACTGGATGACCACCGGTGCGTACACCAACTCGTACAGCTCGGTTGAGTTCAACGGCTTCCCGCCGCTTGAGACTTTTTATGTGAAGTAAGCTGGTGCTGTGATGAAAAAGACCCGCCAGTGTGCGGGTCTTTTTTTTGCTCAGAAGTCATTCTCTGATGTGATGGCTTGTGCTCAATCCACCTTCATAGAGTCAGCTAACTGACGGCGATAAATGCTGGGTGCCGCACCGGTCCAGCGTTTGAAGGCTCTTCGGAAGTTGGCCAGATCGCCATAGCCCAGCATGAAGGCAAGCTCCTGAAGTGATAGCTGGTTATCACGCAAATGGCTTATAGCAAGTTGCTGGCGGACACTTTCGAGAATGTCCCGATATGAAGTTCCTTCCTCAATCAGACGCCGATGCAATGTGCGCGGAGTGAGGTTGAGCAGTCGTGCAGTGATTTGAAGTGAGGGTAGTCCGCATTGTTTTTCCAGCATCAGAATGCGAACGCGTGCAGCGGTGCCCTGCTTTCTGACGAGACGGGTGAGTTCTTCCTGGCAGCGCTGGATCGCCTGAACCAGTACTGTCGGGTTGCTGGCGCGCACCTGCTTGTCCAGACCGGCAAGCGATAACTCGAAGCCATTCCAGCCGGCCTGATATTGCACATTGCATTCAAATAGTTCCTTGGCCAGTTCGTTGTAAGCTGGTGCGGCAAATGTGAACGCGATGGCACTTGGCCGGCACACGCCCAGGGTCACATATTCGAACAAATTTTTGATGGTCAGCACGATGGCCTCAAGTACTGGCATCGCGATATCGCCCAATGGGGCATTCTCCTGAAAGTACAAACGCGCACTTTTGTGCGTTATTTCCAGCCGGATCAGTAGTAGCGATGTTCTCAGCGGAAAGTATTGCGCGATGAGTTCCAGTGCCTCACGAGGCGTGACGCTATGCGATGTGACATAACCCAGCATCCCGTGGCTGTTGACAAGCAGGCGCTCGCCCATCAGCAGGCCGAAAGCCGGGTCACCTGTGAGCCTGATGGCATCGAGGATCAGCTGTCTGAAGTCCGAGCCTGACAGATGCTGAACCTCCATTTCACCTGTGGGGCCAGGCTCCTGCAGACGCTGAAACCAGTCGGGCAGGCGTGCGCCCATGCGCGTGATTTGATCGGCGATTTGCTGAACGTATTGAGAGGGAAGGAAAAATTCCGCGTCTTTCATTGCAAATTTCTGATTGTTTTCCTGATTGTCAATAAATGACCTGTTGATGTCAACGGCTGACCTCCGGCGTCCACGGGCAGACTTTTAAGATTGCTCTGTAAACGCAGAAACGGAGGCGGTATATGTTCTGGCGTATGAGCAAGCCTAAAGTGGTTACAGCGACGATCAATGATCTCGCCATTACCGTCGAGCCCAAAGAAACATTGTTGCAGGCGGCCCTCAGGCAGGGTGTCGATTTCCCCTTCAGCTGCCGTGTTGGCGGCTGCGCGACCTGCAAGTGCCGTCTGCTCGATGGTCAGGTCAAGGAGCTGACTCGTTCGGATTACATCCTGAGTGACGTAGAGCTGGATCAGGGCTACATCCTTGCCTGCCAGAGTGTGCCGCGCTCCGATATCCGCATTGCGGTGGCTCTGGGCGATGGCCCGGCCCTGCGCTCGCTTAGCGGCCGTGTGCTGGCGTGTGAGCAGCTCACGCACGACATCATCGAGCTGCGCATCCAGCTGGAGGATTCGCTGCGCTACAGGCCGGGTCAATTCGCCGAACTGTCCCTGCAATCCTTGCCGGGGCTGTCACGCAGCTACTCCTTCGCCACCGCGGTGCGGCCGGATGCCCAGGTCAGCTTCTTCGTGCGCCAAGTGCCGGGCGGGGTGTTCTCCACGCATGTCCACAAGCAGGCCATGGTCGGAGATCGCGTCACCGTCGCCGGCCCGCTCGGCGACTTCTGGCTGCGGCCGGCGGATGCCCCCCTGCTGCTGGTCGCGGGCGGCAGCGGTCTGGCGCCCATCCTGGCGCTGCTCGAGCATGCCCTGGCGCGCGGTGTCGCACGCCCTGTCACCTTGCTGTTCGGGGCGCGTGGCCAGCGTGACCTCTATGCCCTGAAAGCCATACGGGCGCTGGCGGCCGACTGGCCGGCGCGTTTCGAGTTTGTCCCGGTGTTGTCTGACGAGCCGGATGATTCGGACTGGTCCGGCGCGCGCGGCTTCGTCACCGCCCACATGGGCGAGCGCATGACGCCGGACTGCCATGCCTATCTCTGCGGGCCTCCGCCCATGATCGACAGCGCGCAGACCTTACTGCTGGCGCATGGCGTGGCGCGCGCCCACATCCATGCCGATCGCTTCACGACACAGCACGACCTGCCGGCAACGGCCTGACAACAACTCCGCACCAGCGAGGGTCATCACCATGATGCTTTTCCACTATCTCAAGTACTTCTTTTTCCATGTCATCGGACTCCTGTCACTGGCCGCACTGGTCGCTGGCGGAGGCTGGGTGACGGCCGGTCTGGCGGCAGTCCTGTCCATCTACCTGATTGGTGATGCCATCTGTGGCGACGACATCGAGACGCCGCGCTTCCGTCATCCGGTCATTCTCACCGTTCAGCTCTGGATGGCGCTGCCACTGCTGTCGGTGATCGTGTTCGCTGCCGTCTGGGCGGTGAGCTCCGGAGACCCTCTCGGCTTTGGCGCGCTAGTGCAGCAGCTCACGGGTTACGACGCTCTGGCCGCGCGCGAGGCCACGTACTGGGGTCACCATGTCTCCGGCGTGTTTCTGACCGGCCTGATGGTCGGCGTGATCGGCACCATCCCGGCTCATGAGCTGACGCATCGCACCTGGGATCCGGTGTCCATGCTGATCGGCCGCTGGTTGCTCGCCTTCAGCTTCGACACCATTTTTTCCGTCGAGCATGTCTACGGGCATCACCGCTATGTTTCCACCATCGACGACCCCGCCACCGCGCCGCGCGGACGCAATGTCTACGCGCATGTCCTGATTTCAACGGTGCGCGGCAATCTGAGTGCCTGGCATATCGAGGTGCGCCGGCTGAAGCGTGCCGGGCATATGGCACTGAGTCCGTTCAATGCCGTGATTCGCGGACATTTCATGAGCGTGCTGCTGGTCGCCCTGGCCGGGCTCGCCGGTGGCTGGGCGACGGCTGGCTACTTCATCGCCTGCGCGCTCGCCGGCAAGGCGTTGCTGGAAATCGTCAACTATATGGAGCACTACGGCATGGTGCGCGATCCGAGCACGCCGGTGCAGCCGCGCCACTCCTGGAACACCAACAAGCGCATCAGTTCCTGGACCATGTTCAATCTCACTCGCCATTCGCACCACCACGCTCAGGGTGAAGTGCCGTATCAGGATCTGAGGCCATTCCCGGATGCGCCGATGATGGTGGGCGGCTATCTCACCACCATCGTGGTGGCCCTGGTGCCGCCGCTCTGGCACCGGCTCATGACGCCAAAGGTGCTGGCCTGGGATCGTGACTACGCCACGGAAAGTGAGCGACGACTGGCGCGTGAGGCTAATCATCGTAGCGGTATCGCCGCCTTTATGCGTGCGGCCTGACCTTAGATGATCCTATCGGCTCCCGATATCCAATTTCCACAAGAACAAGACCATAATTATCCAATAGAGAGACAACTCATGAAGAAGCTCAGTTTATTCCTGTTGCTGGCCGGTCTGGGGACTGCTCCTCTGGCGCAGGCGGAGCAGAAACTCTGTGTCTACGACCTGCTCGGCAGTGCCGGAGACATGACAAACATGGCCAGAGACTATGCCGTGGCGTCCCAGGCGCTGGGCGCCAAAATCAGTATCAAGAGTTATACCGATGAGCGTGTCGCAACCGAAGATTTGCTGGCTGGGCAGTGTGATGCGGTGATGGCTACCGGGTTTCGTACCCGCCAGTTCAACCCGACGGCAGGTGCGCTCGATTCGCTTGGCGTCTCCACAATCGTACGCAATGACATGGTGGATATGCCGGCCAGCTACCAGGTCGTGCGCAAGACAGTGGAGACCTTCAGTTCGCCGGCCGCGAGCAAGCTCATGGTGCGCGGCAAATATGAGGTCGGCGGCATAATTCCGTTCGGCACGGCGTATCCGGTGGTTAACGATCGCAATATACGGACGGTGGAGTCTTTGGCCGGCAAGAAGATTGCCTCTTTCGATTATGACAAGGCCCAGGCCATCATGATCCAGAAGATCGGTGCACAGCCGGTCTCAGCCGACATCACCAGTTTCGCCGGCAAGTTCAACAATGGCTCGGTCGATATGATTGCTGCGCCGGCCATGGCCTACCGCCCGCTGGAGTTGTATCGTGGTATCGGTACCAAAGGTGCTATTCAGCGCTTTCCCATCATGATCCTGACCTATCAGATCATTCTCAACAAAGCGAAGTTCCCTGAAGGTTTCGGCGAGAAGTCGCGGCTGTATTGGCTCACTCAGTACGATCGTGCGATGGCGTTGATCAAGAAGGCTGAAAAAGATATTCCAGCGGCGACCTGGGGCGATTTGACGCCGGAAAACATGATCAAGTACACGACTATGCTGCGTGATTCACGCATCGCGATTGCGGAGCAGGGTGTCTACGACAAGACCGGTCTGAAGATCATCAAGCGCGTGCGCTGCAGTATTAGTGCTGCAGACTCTGAGTGCAGCTTGAATACCGAGAGCTGGTAAATGTTCGGCAAAAGCTGAAATAAAGCGCCCCGAGCCAAGCAAAGTGCTTGGCTCGGGGCGCTTTATTTCAAGTCATTGAGCCTCTCTCTCACTTATCCTCCGCCTCATCAGTCGTTCGTCTCGCCGCCCGACTATCGCTCTCAAAAAGTCCCTCTAGCTCCTGCATGGCCTGCTTGGCACTCTCCACCAGCGCCGTCTCATTCTGGTAGATCGCCTGCTGCCGGACCATGAGCTGGTCATCGTACTCACGGAAGCGCTTCACGCTCAGTTCGGCATTGACCTGATTGAAGCCGATGTTGATCAGCACATCGCGCGCCATTTCCAGGCTGGAGCCCAGCGTTTCGCGATGCACCACAGTGATGCCCAGATCCATGAGTCGGTAGGCGTGCATGCGGTCGCGGGCGCGGGCGTAAATCGGCAGCTTGGGGAAGTAGTGGCGGATGACCTGCGCTGTGCGCACGGACTCTTCCACATCATCAATTGCCAGCACCAGTAGCTTGGCTTTTTTCGCGCCAGCAGCTTCCAGCAGCGCCAGATTGTCGAGCTTGCCGTAGAAAACCTGGTTGCCGAAACGACGCACGAAATCGACCTGGCGCGCGCTGCTTTCCAAGGCGACGAACTGGATGCGATGCACGCGCAGCACACGCGCGATGATCTGGCCGACACGGCCAAAGCCGGCAATGATGACCTCGTGCTCGGAGATATCGTCGAGCGTGTCGAATTTGCGCTCTTCGCGCTGGCTCCAGTGCGGCTCCAGCACGCGCTCCAGCAGCCAGAAGCCGATCGGCGTCAGTGCCATCGACAGTGTCACGATGAGCACCAGACTTTCGCCCAGCCTGCCCGTCATCAGCCCGAGGCCAACGGCGCTGGTGAACAGAATGAAGGCAAATTCGCCGCCCTGCGGCAGGGTGACGCCGAGGCGGATGGAGGTGGCTAGGTCGTTTCCATGCAAGCGTCCGAGCAGGCCCAGTATCAGACCTTTGGCCAGCATCAGCCCTAGCGCACCGAGAATGATCCAATGCGGCTCTTCGATCAGCAGCGGCAGATTCGCCGTCATGCCCACCGACATGAAAAAGAGGCCGAGCAACAGGCCCTTGAAGGGCTGGATCTGTGCTTCCAGCTCGTGCCGGTATTCGCTGTCGGCGAGCAGCATGCCGGCCATGAATGCACCTAAAGACATCGACAGATGAATCGAGTCCATCAGCCAGGTCACGCCCACAATGATGAACAGCGCGGTGCCGGTGAACAGCTCCGGCGCATGACTGTTGGCGATGAAGCGGAAGGCCGGGCGCACCAGAAAGCGGCTGGCCAGAATCAGGCCGGCAAAGACCATGATGACTTTGCCCCAGCTCAGGATGTCTTGTTCGCCAGCGCCGTTATGCGCCAGCAAGGGCATCAGCGCGAGCAGGGGAATCACCGCCAGATCCTGAAACAGCAAAATGGCAAACGCCTGCCTGCCGTGGCGCGAGCTGAGCTGGTTTTTCTCGGCCAGCAATTGCAAGGCGAAGGCGGTAGACGACATGGCCAGGCCGGCGCCGGCAATCAGGCTGACCTGCGGGCTTTCGCCCCAGAGCCACAACGCGCCGGCAAGCAGCGCCGTGGTGGCGACCACTTGCAGGCCGCCGAGGCCGAAGACGGAGCGCCGCAGCACCCAGAGTCGGCTCGGTTCCAGCTCCAGGCCGATCAGGAATAGCAGCATCGCCACGCCATACTCGGCAATCTCGACCACGCCGGTGGTGTTTTCAATGAGGCCAGACACATGCGGGCCAATAATGATGCCTGCCAGCAGGTAGCCGATGACCGCCGGCAGGCCGCTGCGTTTGGCCAGTGGCACTACAATCAGGGCGATGCCGAGCAGGTAGGCGATGGATTCGATGCCGTGCATGGTGTGCTGTTTCTCCTTTCAGCTGTTTGTATCACAGCGCTATGCCTAACGGATGAGCGACAGCGCAACTTGGCGATGGTCTGAGCGCCTAAGCGCGCTGACTGACGCTATAATGCGCAGGAAAATTC
>CALEYY010000233.1 GCA_937928295.1 uncultured Moraxellaceae bacterium | reverse complement strand
CATCGAACTGCTTGGGGCGACGCACCAGCTGCATCGCGGCGTTATCCACATACATGTGCGACAGCTCCACATCCGGGTATTCCGGCGCGATCTCGGTCACCACCTGCTTCCACAGCTCGGTGACTTCCAGCACATTGGCCTTGTCTACCGAGAGCAGCTTCTTGTTGCGCTGCTGCGCGAGCTGAAAAGCCACATGGGCGATGCGGCGGATCTCGGATTCGCTGTAAACATCGGTGTTGTAGCCCTGGCGTTCACCATTCTCGAGAATGCGGATACCGCGCGGCTGACCGAAATAGATGCCGCCGGTGAGCTCACGCACGATCAGAATATCCAGCCCCGCGACCAGCTCGGTCTTCAGCGACGACGCATGCGCCAGCTGCGGATACAGGATGGCCGGGCGCAGGTTGGCGAACAGGTTCAGCTCGGAACGGATTTTCAGAAGGCCGCGCTCCGGGCGGATCGATCGTTCGATCTGGTCCCACTTCGGGCCGCCGACGGCACCGAGCAGAATGGCATCGGCCTTGCGCGCCGCATCCAGCGTAACATCCGGCAGCGGCACGCCATGCTTGTCGATGGCGCAGCCGCCGAGCAGCTCGTGGCTCCAGCTCAGGCCCAGCCCAAACTGATCGTTGACCTTGGCCAGCACCTTCTCGGCTTCCGCCATGATTTCCGGGCCAATGCCATCACCGGCCAGAATAACAATATGTTTAGTCATTTAAATCAATCTCTTAAATTCTTTTATTCAAGCACGATGCAAGCTATTGAAGACCCACGGACGGGCCACCTGCGCCTTGCTTTCAAAAGCTTTGATGGCATCGCCATCCTGCAAAGTCAGGCCGATGTCATCGAGGCCGTTGAGCAGGCAGTGACGGCGGAAGTCATCGACCTCGAAGCCGAAAGCCTCACCGCTGGGCGTGATGACCTGGCGCTTTTCCAGATCAACCGTGATCTCGTAGCCTTCGCTCGCGAAACATTCGCGGAACAGCTGATCGACCTGCGCTTCTTCAAGAATCACCGGCAACATGCCGTTTTTGAAGCAATTATTGAAGAAGATGTCAGCATAGCTCGACGCGATCACCGTGCGAAAACCGTACTCGTCCAACGCCCACGGCGCATGCTCGCGTGACGAACCACAGCCGAAATTCTGCCGCGCCAACAGCACGCTGGCGCCCTGATAGCGCGGCTGATTGAGCACGAACTCTGTATTCAGCGGACGCTTCGAGCAATCCTGACCGGGATAGCCTTCGTCGAGATAGCGCCACTCATCGAACAGGTTCACGCCGAAGCCGATGCGCTTGATCGACTTCAGGAACTGCTTCGGGATGATCTGGTCGGTATCGACATTGGCGCGATCCAACGGGGCTGCGAGGCCCTTCACCACCGTAAATTTCTGCATGATTTATCTCCTCTGGCCCGGGGCCTGCCTCAGAACGTACGCACGTCGACGAAGTGGCCGGCAATCGCTGCCGCCGCTGCCATCGCCGGGCTGACCAGGTGAGTACGGCCGCCGTTGCCCTGGCGACCCTCGAAATTGCGATTGGACGTGGATGCGCAGTGCTCGCCCGAGCCCAGCTTGTCGGCATTCATCGCCAGGCACATCGAACAGCCCGGCTCGCGCCACTGGAAACCGGCTTCCAGAAAAATCTTGTCCAGCCCCTCGGCCTCGGCCTGCTGCTTCACCAGACCCGAGCCCGGCACCACCATGGCCTGCTTGATCGTGCTGGCGACCTTGCGGCCCTTGGCCACGACCGCCGCCGCGCGCAAATCCTCGATGCGCGAGTTGGTGCAAGAGCCAATAAACACGCGATCAAGCTGGATGTCGGTGATTTTCTGCCCGGCCTTGAGGCCCATGTATTGGTAAGCGCGCTCAAACGAGCTGCGCTCCACGGCATCTTCGGCGTCATCCAGCGTCGGCACGGTGGCGGTGACCGGCACCACCATCTCCGGGCTGGTGCCCCAGCTCACCTGCGGCTCGATGGCGGCGCCATCCATGACCACAACGGTGTCGAAGGCAGCATCGGCGTCGGAGTGCAGCGTCTGCCAATAGGCCACTGCACCGGCCCATTGCTCACCGGTCGGCGCGAACGGCTTGCCATCGAAATAGGCGATGGTCTTGTCATCGGCAGCGACCATGCCAACACGGGCACCGGCCTCGATGGCCATGTTGCACACGGTCATGCGGCCTTCCATGCTCATGTCGCGGAAAACCTGCCCACCGAACTCGATGGCATGGCCGTTGCCGCCGGCGGTGCCAATTTTGCCGATGATGGCGAGCACGACATCCTTAGAAGTCACGCCGGCACCCAGCACGCCGTCCACGCGAACGAGCATGTTCTTGCTCTTCTTCTGGATCAGGCATTGCGTGGCCAGCACATGCTCAACCTCCGAGGTGCCGATGCCGTGCGCGAGGCAGGCGAACGCGCCGTGGGTCGCGGTGTGCGAATCGCCGCAGACCACGGTCATGCCCGGCAAGGTCAAGCCCTGCTCCGGCCCGACCACATGCACGATGCCCTGACGCACATCATTGATGGTGAATTCGACCACGCCAAAATCACGGCAATTGTCGTCCAGCGTCTGCACCTGGATGCGCGAGGTCTCGTCGGCGATGGCAGCAACGCCACCGGCGCGCTCTTCGCGGTCGGTCGGCACATTGTGGTCTGGCGTAGCGACATTGGCGTCGATGCGCCAGGGCTTACGGCCGGCCAGGCGAAGGCCGTCGAACGCCTGCGGCGAAGTGACTTCGTGCAGCAGCTGACGATCAATATAGATGAGGCAGGAGCCGTCATCGCGCTGGGTCACGAGATGGTCATCCCACAACTTGTCATACAGGGTCTTGCCGGCCATCACAGCCTCCTCAACGGTTGTCGCCGACTGCAGACGCAGCGGGCGCTTTTCGGATGAGGCAAGACTAATGCGATGCTTTAGATAAATCCAATTTATAGTTTTTATATTATAAATTACTTACTGGAATTTATAGGCTCAAGCCATCCACCCAGTTTTCCACCAGCAGCCCCGGCACACGCACGAACTCGCGCTCGTTGTTGGTCACCAGAATCAGGCCCTCGGCGCGCGCATGGGCTGCCAGCCACAGGTCGTTATTGCCGATGATCTGGCCTTTGCGCTGCAGCTCGGCACGAATCTGCCCGTAATGCGCACCGGCCGACTCCGGCAGCGCCAGCACCTGCATGCGCTGACTCAGGGTATCGATAACCGCCAGCGCCTGCTCGCGCGACTGACTCTTTTCGGCGCCAAAACGCAGCTCGCCGAGCGTAACCACGGAAATGGCGATGTCATCGCTGGCATGGCGCGCCAGCCGCTCACGCACGCTGCCGGGCCGACCTTTGGCCAGATAGATGACGGTATTGGTATCGAGCAAGTAGCGAGGCATCAGAAGAAGTCCCGCTCCTGCGGCGGCGTATCATCGCGGCCGTCGACCATGAAATCGGCCGGCATTTCGCGCAGCACATCGGCAATGAAACTGGCGTCGGCAGGCAGCGGGCGCAGCACGATTTCATCGCCGCGACGAAAAATTTCGACGCGATCCACATCGAACCGAAACTCGCGCGGCAGGCGCACTGCCTGGCTGTTGCCAGACTGAAAAACTCGAGCAAAGATTGAGGCCATGTCGAGATACTCCCTGTATGTATGCACGATGAGTATATACCTCCTGAGACTGGGGAAAAGATCTGCTGTGCAAAAAGCTTAGGACAGATTTTCAGAATCGCTAGGGGCGCTTGCCGGAATAGTTCCCGAGGCCCATCCTTGCCAGCTTGGCACTGATAACCTGCTTGAGCCCTGACCCATGGATACCGCCGTCCTCAAGGCTTTCATTGAAGTGGCCCGCCACGAGTCGTTCTCGAAGGCCGCCGAAAGCCTGCACCTCACGCAGCCCGCCGTGACCAAGCGCATCCAGGTGCTGGAAGAACAGCTGGAGGCATCCTTGTTCGATCGCGTCGGTCGTCGCGTCACGCTTACCGAGGCCGGCCGCGCTCTGCTGCCCCGCGCCCGGCAATGGCTGCATGACCTCGACGACCTGCGCCGCCTAGTCAGCGACTACTCCGAGGCCGCGACCGGCCAGCTCACCGGCACGCTCACGGTCGGCACCAGTCATCACATCGGGCTGCATCGCCTGCCGCCGGCACTGCGCGCGTTCAGCACCGCGCATCCGCAGGTACGGCTGGACATCCGCTTCATCGACTCCGAACAGGCTTACGACGCCGTACTGTCTGGCGAACTGGAGCTGGGCATCGTGACGCTGCCGCCGGCGCCGGACGACCGGCTGGTGGCCAAAGTGATCTGGCCTGATCCGCTGGCCTTTGTTGTGGCGGCTGGCCATCCGCTGGCGATGCGCGCGCGCGCGGCAGGAGTTGAGGGCATTGCCGCCGCCGACCTCGCCGAGCACCCGGCCATCCTGCCCTCGCCCAACACCTTCACGCGCCAGATCGCCGAGGGCATGTTCCGGCGCGAGGGCCTGAAATTGCAGGTGCATCTGGAGACCAACTACCTGGAGACCATCAAGATGATGGTGTCGATCGGGCTGGGCTGGAGCGTGCTGCCGGCCAATCTCTGCGACGCCGATGTGGTGGCCGTGCCGTTGAAAGGTGTGGCGCTGAGCCGCGATCTGGGCGTGGTGCATCATCCCCGGCGCGTGCTGTCGCGGGCGGCGCAGGCGATGCTGGGGTTGTTGGAGCAGGAGGCTGGGGGATAAATGGTGGCTGATAGCCGTGAATCATGTGAATAGTCACACTCCCCAACTAACACTATCCTCCAGTAAAACCTCGGAGCCCGCCATGACCACCTTCGCCACCACTCGCGATTTCAACGCCATGCCCGCTACCGTCTTCGCGGCTATCCGCGATCCGGCGCGGCTGGCGCGCTGGTGGGGGCCGGCCGGCTTCAGCAACCGCTTCTCGATCTTCGAGTTTCGGGCGGACGGCCGCTGGGTCTTCGACATGATAGCCCCGGATGGCACGGTCTACGCCAACGAGTCGGTGTTCACGCGCATCGTGGATGACCAGGAGCTGGTGTTGCGCCATGTCTGCCAGCCGCTGTTCACCCTCAGCATCCGGCTGGAGGCGACCGCCACCGGCACGCGCCTGCACTGGGCGCAAACGCTGGACGACGCGGCTGTGGCCGAGACCATCCGCCATATTGTGGAGCCAGCCAACGAGCAGAATCTGGATCGCCTAAGAGCCGAGCTAGAGCGCCAGCCCATGAAGATCACCGTTGAAACGCATGTGAGCGCGCCGGCCGCTCGCGTCTGGCTGGCCTACACCACGCCGGCAGACATCGTGCAGTGGAACGCGGCCTCGGCCGACTGGCACACCACGCAGGCCAGCGTCGATCTGCGCGTCGGCGGCGAGTTTTCATCGCGCATGGAGGCGAAAGACGGCAGCTTCGGCTTCGATTTCGCCGGCACCTATACCCAGGTGATCCCCGAGCAGCTGTTGGAGTATAGCTTCGGTCAGCGCACGGCACGGGTGGAGTTCATCACGGCAGCGGATGGCACGACGGTGCGCGTGAGCTTCGAGGCCGAAACCACACATTCCGTGGAGCAGCAGCAAGAAGGCTGGCAGGCCATTTTGGATAACTTTGCGCGCCATGTGGCGGGCAGCAAAACTTAGCCAGCACTCACTCATCCCGCGTGAGCACTTCCAGCAGCTCGATCTCGAACACCAGATCGGAGTTCGGCTTGATCAGCGGGCCGACTTGGCGTTCGCCATAGGCGAGATGCGCCGGTACGCGCAGGCGACGACGGCCGCCGACCTGCATGCCCATCATTCCTTGGTCCCAGCCTTTGATCACACGACCGGTGCCGATGACGCACTGAAACGGCTGGCCGCGATCATGCGAGGAATCGAATTTCGTGCCATCCGTGAGCCAGCCGGTGTAATGCGCGTAGATGAGTGCTCCCTTGATGCAGACCTTGCCGTCACCCGCGACCAGATCTTCGATTTGCAATTCCTGAGTCATGCTGCGTTCTCTTCTTAAGGTGTAAAAACCGTGTTTTTGGCAGGATTCGCAGCATCTGGCAAGTCATGCGTGAGTCTCAGCCGGCGTTTCAAGAGATAAACCCGGTGTTGGACGACTGGTCACAGAACCTTGTCTGTCGAGAATGTCACATTATCTACAGAGCAGAGAGCAACTCGCCATGAATGCCCAGGTTTCCGCCGATCTCCTTCAGCAATCCGCCCCCCAAAGCACCGCCAGCAACGCGCCGGACTGGAAAGACCCGAAGCGCTATCTCTGGCTGCTCAGCCCGGCCCTACCGGCGATTGGCTTGGCGGCTGTGTCGGCTTATGCCATTGCGCCGAAGAAGCTGCGCGCGCTGTCTTGGGCGGGCCCAGCACTGGTGCACGGCATCATCCCGGCGCTGGATCGTCTGGTCGGTACGGATACCAGCAATCCACCAGAAGAAGTCATCGAGAAACTGGAAAACGACAAGTACTATCAGGCGATTGTAAAAGCCTTCATTCCAGCCCAGTACGCCACCACTTTTCTGGCCACCTGGTTGGTGGGCCGCCGCAAGGATATGCCGCTCACGGATTATCTGGGCCTGACCCTGACCGTTGGTGCAGTCAATGGCATCGCCATCAACACCGGCCATGAGCTGTCGCACAAGCATGACAAGCTCGACCGTTTCTTCTCCATGCTGGCACTGGCGCCGACCGGCTACACGCACTTCGCCGTGGAGCATCCGTTCGGGCATCACAAGCGCGTGGCCACACCGGAAGATCCGGCCAGCAGCCGCATGGGCGAGAGCTTCTGGAAGTTCCTGCCGCGCACCGTCATCGGCGGCTTCAAGTCGGCTTACGAGATCGAGAAGCGTCGCCTGGAGCGCAAGGGCAAGAGCTTCTGGTGCCTGGAGAACGAGCTGCTGCAGGGCTGGGCCATGAGCGCCGGTTTCTTTGGTGCCGCCACGATTGTCGGTGGCCCGCGCGCCATCCCGTTCCTGGTGGGTCAGGCGGCCTACGGTGCGTCGTTGCTGGAAGTCATCAACTACATTGAGCATTACGGCCTGAAGCGCGCGAAGAACGAAAACGGCAAGTACGAGCGCACGCTGCCGGAACACAGCTGGAACAGCAACGAAATCGTCAGCAACCTATTCTTGTACCAGCTGCAGCGTCACAGCGATCACCATGCGCACCCGACGCGCAGTTTCCAGGCGCTGCGCCACTTCGAGCACGCACCGCAGCTGCCCGGCGGTTACGCCTCCATGCTGCTGCCGGCCTACTTCCCGTCGTGGTGGTTCGGCATGATGGATCAGCGCGTGGTGGATCACTATGAGGGCGATCTGAGCAAGGTCAATATGGATCCGGAGCGTCGCGAGGAGCTTCTGGCGAAGTACGCGAAGCCGGTGGCAGAGGTGTTGTAAGCTCACATCTCGGAGTAGAGTGGGGTCAAGCATGGCCTCCGGGACGCAGGTCATGTGTGGGGAGACTCAGCGTCCCCGTCATATCTGCGAAATGGAGGCTGTCATGCCAAAATTCGTCATTGAACGCGAGATCCCAGGCGCGGGAAAGCTTACGGATCAGGAGTTGAGATCGATCTCGCAAACATCCTGCGGGGTGCTCAACACGCTAGGCCCTCAAGTGCAGTGGCTTCACAGCTATGTCACTGGCGATAAAGTCTACTGCGTGTATATCGCCCCGAACGAGGAGCTGGTCAGGGAGCACGCCAGGCAAGGCGGATTTCCTGCAAACCGCGTGTCACAAGTCACATCCATCATTGATCCCACAACGGCGGAGTAGCGCCATCTAAGCAGGCATCGAGCCTCTAAAATCGCTAGCGCCGATACCAGTATCGTGATCTTGGCAGGATTGGCGCTGGTGATTTTAGTGGGCCAGCAGCAAGGACAGCTGAGCCGGCACCGCCGGCTCGCACACGGCCAACAGCGATCTCGTCACTGCCACCTCCCTCGGTTTCACCAGCGTTCCCATGCGCACGCCCAGCAAGCGCAAGCGCCGATCCAGCGGCACGCGCTTCAAGCACTGCCCAGCCAGCTCGCGGATCGTGCGGGCATCTGCGGTGAACTCATAGGATGACTGGTCGCGCGTGACCGACTTGAAGTTGTCGTAACGAATCTTGATACCGACGGTGCGGCCAGCGTAACCCTTGCGCTGCAAGTCATCCGCCAGCCGCTCGCAAAGCTTGGTAAAGATGGCGCTCAGTTCGGCCTTGTCATGCACCGCATGCAGATCGCGCTCGAAGGTGGTTTCCCGACTTACCGACACCGGCTCGCTGTGCGTTTGCAGATTGCGCTGATCACGCCCATGCGCCACCTCGTGCAGCCAGCGGCCGTAAACCGTGCCGAATTCCTGTTGCAGCCAATCCGCTTGGCGGGCCGCTAGCTCGCCAATCGTGGCGATGCCCAGTGCCTGCAATTTGGCATCGGTTCTGGGGCCGACACCGTTGATCTTGCGACACGCCAGCGGCCAAATGCGCTCGGCCAGGTCGTGCTCGTAGAGCACCGTGATGCCATTGGGCTTGTCGAACTCGCTGGCCATCTTCGCCAGCAGCTTGTTGGGCGCGATGCCGATGGAGCAGGTCAGCCCGGTCGCCGCCAGAATGGCCGCCTGGATACGCGCTGCCACGACTCGCCCGCCCGCCTCCTGGCCACCGGGCACCTCGGTCAGGTCG
>CALEYY010000232.1 GCA_937928295.1 uncultured Moraxellaceae bacterium | reverse complement strand
GGACGACGAAAAGAACATCTACAAGCAGTTCTCTCCTGACTTCTTTGATCTCATCGTCATTGATGAGTGTCATCGCGGCAGTGCCGCTGAAGACTCGGCCTGGCGCGAAATCCTCGATTACTTCAGCGCCGCCACGCACATCGGCCTCACCGCCACGCCGAAAGAAACCAAGGAAGTCTCCAGCACTTATTATTTCGGTGATCCGGTCTACAGCTACTCGCTCAAGCAAGGCATCGACGATGGCTTTCTCGCACCCTACAAGGTCGTGCGCATCGACTTCGATGTTGACCTGCAAGGCTGGCGACCCGCCAAAGGGCAGCGCGACAAGAACGGTGAGCTGATCGAAGACCGCATCTACAACCAGAAAGACATCGACCGGCATCTGGTGCTGGAGAAGCGCACGCTGCAAGTCGCACAAAAGATCACGGAGTTTCTGACGACCTCCGGTGTTTACCAGAAGACCATCGTGTTCTGCGACGACATAGATCACGCCGAGCGCATGCGCCAGGCACTGGTAAACCTAAACCCGGAGCGTGTGAAAGAAAGCCGCAAATATGTCATGCGCATCACCGGGGATGAGCAGGAAGGCAAAGCCGAGCTGGACAACTTCATCAACCCCGAAGAGCGTTACCCGGTCATTGCCACCACCAGCAAGCTCATGACCACCGGAGTCGATGCGCAGACCTGCAAATTGATCGTGCTCGACCAGCACATCAAATCCATGACCGAGTTCAAGCAGATCATCGGGCGCGGCACACGCATCAACGAGGACTACGGCAAATACTGGTTCACCATCATGGACTTCAAGAAAGCCACGGAGCTGTTTGCTGATCCGGGCTTTGATGGTGACCCCGTACAAATCTACGAGCCCGGCGAAGATGACTCACCCATGCCGCCAGACGATCTCGATGACAATCCAGAAGGTGGCGATGGGGATACGCCAGAAGCTGGTGACACCGGTGTTGAAATTGACCCTCCACCTTTTGAGGATGGCGACAGCAAGACGCCTCGCGTGAAATATGTGATCGCCAACCAAGCCGTCTATGTCATTGCTGAACGAGTCCAATACTACGGGCCTGACGGCAAGCTCATCACCGAATCGCTGCACGACTACACACGCCAGTGTGTGCAAAGAGAATTCGGCTCGCTCAAGGACTTCCTGCGTCGCTGGTCCGATGCGGACCAGAAGAAAGTCATCATCGACGAGCTGGCCGCACAAGGTGTGCTCTGGGAGCCATTGGCTGAAGAGGTCGGAAAGAAGCTGGGCAAAATCCTCGACCCCTTCGATCTGATTTGCCATGTCGCTTTTGATCAACCGCCGCTTTCTCGCAAGGAACGCGCCGATCAGGTCAAGAAGCGCAACTACTTCACCAAGTATCAAGGCGCAGCGCGCCAGGTGCTCGAAGCCCTGCTCGACAAGTATGCCGACACCGGCATCGAGCACATTGAAGACATCAAGATTCTCCAGCTCGACCCCTTCAGCCAGATCGGTGCGCCGATTGAGCTGGTCAAGGCGTTTGGTGGCAAGGCCGGATACAACAAGGCCTTGCACGAGCTGGAAGACGAACTTTACGCCGGCTAATGCCGGTCTCGCTTTTACCGAGATTTACCTATGTCTGTTAGCGGTACGATTAAAGCCATTCAAAGAGTCATGCGTCAGGATGATGGTGTCGATGGCGATGCACAACGCATCGGCCAGCTGGTCTGGATGCTCTTCCTGAAAATCCTTGATGACCGCGAGCAAGAGTGGGAAATGCTCGATGACAACTATCACTCGCCCATCCCCGAGACCTATCGGTGGCGCAACTGGGCAGCCAACGCCGAAGGCATAACCGGTGACACGCTGAAAGGTTTTATCGATAACGAGCTGTTTCCCACCCTGCAATCACTGGGAAGCCAAGGTGCTAACCCGATGACCTATGTGATCCGTGGCGTCTTCGAGGACGCCTACAACTACATGAAGTCGGGCCAGCTCATTCGCCAGGTCATCAACAAGATTCAAGAAGGCGTGGACTTCAACAAGTCACAAGAGCGCCATGCCTTCGGTGACATGTACGAGACCCTGCTGCGTGACCTGCAAAACGCTGGCAACGCTGGGGAGTTCTACACCCCGCGCCCCGTCACCGAATTCATGGTGCGCATGGTCGATCCCAAGTTGGATGAAAAGGTCATGGACCCGGCCTGTGGCACGGGTGGCTTTCTGACCTGCACCATCGAGCATAAGCGCAGCCGGTATGTAAAAACGGCTGAAGATGAGCGCACCTTGCAGGCCAGTATCTTCGGCGTGGAAAAGAAGCCACTTCCGCACTTGCTGGCAACTACAAACATGATCTTGCATGGCATCGAAGTGCCGAGCCAGATTCGCCATGACAACACGCTTGCCAAACCGCTGATCAGCTGGGGACCAAGTGAGCGCGTGCATTGCATCGTCGCCAACCCGCCT
>CALEYY010000231.1 GCA_937928295.1 uncultured Moraxellaceae bacterium | reverse complement strand
CCGCTGGACGAGGCGCTGTCGCGCGTGGTCATCGACCTGTCCGGCCGCCCCGGCCTGGAGATGCACTGCGAATTCACGCGCAGCCACATCGGCCAGTTCGATGTGGACCTGTTCTACGAGTTCTTCCAGGGCTTCGTGAACCACGCCAATGTCACGCTGCACCTCGACAACCTGCGCGGGCGCAATTCGCACCATCAGGCCGAGACGCTGTTCAAGGCCTTCGGTCGCGCACTGCGCATGGCCGTTGAAGTCGATCCGCGCATGGCCGGCCAGATGCCGTCGACCAAAGGCTCTTTATGACGCCTTTTGTGAGAGTCTCGCTGTGACTTCAGTCGCTGTCCTCGATTACGGCATGGGCAACCTGCACTCCGTCGCGAAAGCGCTGGAGCAGGTTGGCGCATCCCGCGTCACGGTCACAGATGATCCGGCGGTGATTCGCGCCGCCGATCGCATCGTGCTGCCCGGTCAGGGCGCGATGCGCGATTGCATGGCGGAGATGCAGCGTCACGGCATCGACAGTGTGGTGCGCGAACTGGTGCAGCAGAAGCCGTTGCTCGGCATCTGCGTGGGCATGCAGGCGCTGCTCGGTCGCTCGGACGAAAACGGCGGTGTCGACGGCCTCGGCATCTATCCCGGCAGCGTGCGCTTTTTCAACGATGTGCCGGCGGTACGCGAGCAGCGTCTGAAAGTGCCGCACATGGGCTGGAACAATGTTCGCCAGTCCCAGCAGCACGCGCTCTGGGACGGCATTGCCGACGGCTCGCGTTTCTATTTCGTGCACAGCTACTACTGCGTGCCTGAGCAGCCGGCGCTGAGTGCCGGTGAGTGCGAGTACGGTCTGCCGTTCTCCTGCGCCATCGCCGAGGGCAACCTCTTTGCCGTGCAATTCCACCCGGAAAAAAGCGCGAAAGACGGCCTGCGCCTGCTGCACAACTTTCTCAACTGGAGACCCTGATGCTGATCATCCCCGCCATCGACCTGAAAGACGGTGCCTGCGTTCGCCTCAAGCAAGGCCGCATGGAAGACGACACCGTATTTTCGGATGACCCCATCGGCGTGGCAGCACAGTGGGTGACGCAGGGCGCTCGCCGTCTGCATCTGGTCGACCTCAACGGTGCCTTCGCCGGTGAGCCGGTGAATGGCGAGATCGTGCGCGCGATTGCCACGCGCTGGCCGCAGCTGCCGGTGCAGATCGGCGGCGGCATTCGTTCGCTGGAAACCATCGAGGCCTATGTCCGCGCCGGTGTGTCGTATGTGATTCTCGGCACCAAGGCGGTGAAAGAGCCTAGCTTCGTGCGCGAGGCTTGCAAAGCATTTCCGGGCCGCGTCATTGTGGGCATTGATGCGAAAGATGGCTGGGTCGCCACCGACGGTTGGGCCGAAGTGTCGAGCGTGCAGGCGGTCGATCTGGCGCGCCAGTTCAAGGCCGACGGCATCAGCGCCATCGTCTACACCGACATCGCCCGCGACGGCATGATGCAGGGCGTCAATGTCGAGGCCACCGCCAAGCTGGCGCGCGACTCCGGCCTGCCCATCATCGCCTCCGGCGGCGTCACCAATCTCGATGACATTCGCGGCCTGCTGCGCGTGCGTGGCGATGGCGTGATTGGCACCATCACCGGCCGCGCCATTTACGAAGGCACGCTGGATCTCGCCGAAGCGCAGGCCCTGGCTGACGCCTGAGTCAGCCACGCCCTGGCTTGAGCGCAGTGCGTCATGAATCGCATCCCGCTGCGCGCGGCCGACATTGACCGGCTCGACACCTGGCATCGCTATTACAACGGTTTGTGCAGCGACTGCCACGCCAGCTGCTGCACGCTGCCGGTGGAAGTGCGCCTGGATGACCTCATCCGTCTCGGCGTCGTGGATGAGTTCGAGCGCGGCGAGCCGGCCCGGCTGATCGCGCGGCGACTGGAGAAGGCGCGCGTCATCGGCCATTTCAGTCACAAGCACGAAGTCTTCACGCTAGCGCAGCGCGGCAATGGCGACTGTCTCTATCTGCATCCGACGACGCGACGCTGCACGGTCTACGAGCAGCGTCCGAACACCTGCCGGCAGCATCCGAAGGTCGGGCCGAAACCCGGCTTTTGCGCGTATCGTCCGGCGCAGCCAAAATAGCAAGCTTCGGAGTGCGGGGCCGTCAGGGGCTGGCTACAGTCAGACCAATCAATGAATGACTGCGAGAGCCAGACCATGACCAGCCGGGCCAAGCTTGCTGAACATCACGGACAGAAAATCACTGAGGCCTGCCGCCTGATCGAGACGGCAGAAACTTCGCCAACGCTGGATGCACTGGCGGCGCATGTCGGCGTCAGTGCCTGGCATTTTCACCGGCTGTTCAAGGCTGCGACTGGCGTAACGCCGAAGGCTTATGCGAGTGGGCACCGTGCCGAACACCTGCGTGCCGAGCTGGTTCGCCAGCCCACCATCACGGATGCCCTGCACGAGGCCGGCTACGGCTCCAGCGGCCGTTTCTACGAACAGGCCGATGCCGTACTCGGCATGACACCGTCGGCCTGGCGCGCGGGCGGCATCAATACCGACATTCAGTTTGCCGTGGGCGCCTGTTCGCTAGGCGCCATCCTGGTCGCGGAAAGCAGTCGGGGCATCTGCGCGATTCTGCTGGGAGATGACCCTGAGCAGCTGCTGCAGGATTTGCAGGACAGGTTTCCGCAGGCACAGCTACTCGGTGGCGATGCTGCTTTCGAGCAGCGCATCGCACAGGTAGTCGGCTTTGTCGAGGCCCCGGCGATCGGCCTCGATCTGCCGCTGGATATCCGTGGCACCGCGTTTCAGCAGCGCGTCTGGCAGGCACTGCGCGCCATTCCGGCCGGCCGCACGCTGAGCTACAGCGAGCTGGCGGCCGCCATCGGATCGCCCCGGGCGGTGCGCGCCGTCGCCAGTGCCTGCGCGGCGAATGCCTTGGCAGTGGCCATCCCCTGTCATCGCATCATCCGCCAGGATGGCGCACTCTCGGGCTATCGCTGGGGCATTGAGCGCAAGCGCGAACTGCTGGCGCGCGAAGCCCGGTCGTGAACATGACCGACGATCTGTTTGGCGAGATCATCCGCTGGGATCATGAGTTGCTTGATCCCGGCGTAGTGCTGCTACACGGTTTTGCTCTAGCGGAGCAGGATGCTGTACTGGAGGCAGTGAGTGCCGTCATCGCGGCAGCGCCTCTGCGCCATATGATCACGCCCGGCGGCTTTCGCATGTCGGTTGCCATCACCAATTGCGGCCATCTCGGCTGGGTTTCCGACCGCAGAGGCTACCGCTACAGTTTGCTTGACCCTGAAACGGCGCAACCCTGGCCAGCACTGCCAAATGCGCTGTTGGCGCTGGCGCAATCCGCAGCCACCGAGGCTGGCTACGCCAATTTCACGCCCGATGCCTGCCTGATCAACCGCTATGTGCCGGGCGCACGCATGACGCTGCATCAGGATCGCAACGAGAAGGATTTCAGCCAGCCCATCGTGTCGGTGTCACTGGGCTTGCCCGCAATGTTTCAGCTGGGCGGGCGGCAACGCGGCGACAAGACTTTGCGCGTGCCACTGCAGCATGGCGATGTGCTGGTCTGGGGAGGATCATCACGCCTGCGTTTTCACGGCGTTTTGCCACTGAAGGCAGGGCAGCACGATGTGCTGGGCGAACAGCGCATCAACCTGACCTTTCGACGGGCGGGTTAGCCCTTCGCGACCAAACTCCGCGCCACGGCTTCCGCTACCTTGATGCCATCCACCCCCGCCGACAGGATACCGCCGGCATAGCCAGCACCTTCGCCGGCCGGGTACAGGCCCTTGGTATTGATGCTCTGGAAATCCTCGCCACGCTTGATGCGGATCGGCGATGACGTGCGTGTCTCGACGCCAGTGAGCACGGCATCCTGCATGGCATAGCCACGAATCTGCCGATCGAAGGCCGGCAGCGCCTCGCGGATGGCCGCAATCGCGTAGTCGGGCAGGCTGGCATCGAGCTCACCGAGGGTGACGCCGGGCTTGTACGACGGCTGCACGCTGCCGAACTCGCGCGATGGCCGCTTGGCAATGAAGTCGCCGACCAGCTGGCCCGGCGCGTTGTAGTCGCTGCCGCCCATAACATAGGCCTGTGACTCCAGCCGGCGCTGGAAGTCGATGCCGGCGAGCGGCCCGCCCGGATAATCCTCCGGCGAAATACCGACCACGATGGCGCTGTTGGCGTTGCGTTCGTTGCGCGAATACTGGCTCATGCCGTTGGTGACGACGCGCCCCGGCTCAGAGCTTGCCGCCACCACGGTGCCGCCCGGGCACATGCAGAAGCTGTAGACCGAGCGGCCGTTCTTGGCGTGATGCACCAGCTTGTAGTCGGCTGCGCCCAATATCGGATGGCCGGCCTGCGGGCCGAAGCGGCAGGTGTCGATCAGCGATTGCGGATGCTCGGCGCGGAAGCCGATGGAGAAGGGCTTGGCCTCCACGTAGACGCCGCGCGCATGGATCATCTCGAAGGTATCGCGGGCACTGTGACCGACGGCGAGCACGACGTGGTCGCTGCGGATCTGCTCGCCATCGGCGAGGGTCACGCCGCGCACTTGGCCCGCCTCGATGTGCAGGTCCTCGACGCGCGCGCTGAAGCGGATCTCGCCACCGAGGTCGATGATGTTCTGGCGCATCTGCTCGATCATGGTGACCAGCTTGAAGGTGCCGATGTGCGGCTTGCTGACGTAGAGGATCTCGTCGGGCGCGCCGGCCTGCACGAACTCGGTCAGCACCTTGCGCGTGAGGTGGCGCGGGTCGCTGATCTGGCTCCAGAGCTTGCCGTCGCTGAACGTGCCGGCGCCGCCCTCGCCGAACTGCACGTTCGATTCGGGGTGCAGATTCTGGCGGCGCCACAGGTCCCAGGTGTCCTGCGTGCGCTCGCGCACCGGTTTGCCGCGCTCCAGCACGATCGGCTGCAGGCCCA
>CALEYY010000230.1 GCA_937928295.1 uncultured Moraxellaceae bacterium | reverse complement strand
GGATCGCCTCGAACTCGCTGGCGTGGACGAAGTCTACGGCCGCTCCGTGATCACCTGTGAAACGCGTTTCGGCGTCTGCTCGATGTGCTACGGCCGTGACCTGGCCCGTGGTCATCGCGTCAACATCGGCGAATCCATTGGTGTCATGGCGGCGCAGTCGATCGGTGAGCCGGGTACCCAGCTGACCATGCGTACCTTCCACATCGGTGGTGCTGCGAGCCGTGCTTCGGCCGTCTCCAGCGTGCAAATCCGTAACGACGGTAAAGCGCGTCTGCACAACATCAAGACGGTACAGCAGTCGAACGGCAATCTCGTGGCCGTGTCGCGTTCCGGTGAAATCGGTATTGCCGATGCCCGTGGCCGTGAGCGTGAGCGCTACAAGCTGCCCTACGGTGCTGTGCTGTCGGTGGTGGATGGTCAGGAAGTCAAGGGCGGCCAGATCGTGGCCACCTGGGATCCGCACACCCACCCGATCATCACCGAGCAGACCGGTCGCGTGAAGTTTGTCGACATGGAAGACAGCATCACCGTGCGTCACCAGACTGACGAGCTGACCGGCCTGACCAACATCGAAATCATGGATCCGAAGGATCGCCCGGCAGCTGGCAAGGATTTGCGTCCGGCCGTGCGTCTGGTCGATGCCAAGGGCAATGTCATCAACATCGAAGGCACTGAGCAACCAGCCCAGTACTTCCTGCCGCCAGGCTCCATTACTGCACTGCAGGATGGCGCGGTGGTTGGCGTCGGTGAAGTTGTGGGTCGTATTCCGCAGGAATCGTCGAAAACTCGTGACATCACCGGTGGTCTGCCGCGTGTGGCCGACTTGTTCGAAGCGCGCAAACCGAAGGAACCGGCCATCCTGGCTGAAACCAGCGGTATCGTCAGCTTCGGCAAGGAAACCAAGGGCAAGCATCGTCTCATCATCACGCCGGATGACGGCAGTGATGTGTACGAAGAGCTGATCCCGAAGTGGCGCTCCATCAACATCTTCGAAGGCGAACGCGTGTCGCGTGGCGAAGTTGTGTCTGATGGTCCACAGAGCCCGCATGACATTCTGCGTCTCAAGGGTGAAACCGCGCTGGCGACTTACATCGTCAACGAAGTGCAGGACGTTTACCGTCTGCAGGGCGTGAAGATCAACGACAAGCACATCGAAGTGATCATTCGCCAGATGTTGCGCAAGGTCGAAATCACCGAAAACGGTGACAGCGCCTTCATCAAGGGCGAGCAGGTTGAGTTGGCTCGCGTGCTGGAAGAAACCGAAGTGCTGCTCGCGGCTGACAAGTTCCCGGCGAAATATGAGCGCGTGCTCATGGGTATCACCAAGGCATCGCTGTCGACCGAGTCGTTCATTTCGGCGGCATCGTTCCAAGAAACCACGCGTGTTCTGACCGAAGCGGCTGTGACCGGCAAGGAAGATGATCTGCGTGGTCTGAAGGAAAATGTCGTGGTCGGTCGTCTGATCCCGGCTGGTACAGGCTTTGCCTACCATGCCCGTCGTCGTCAGGAGCGTCTCGATGCGCTGGCGCTGGCACAGGGTCCGACTGCTGCAGATGTGGAACAAGCTTTGACCGAAGCCCTCAATTTCGAAGGCTGAGGTAAAAATCGGGCAGTGAACGCTCCTTGACGGGGGCAGACACTGCTCATAGAATGCGCAACCCTGAAAACAGGCCTTTATTGGCCTCTTTTCAGTTGCGATTTATAACGGGAGAGTAGGGCCGCTATGGCAACAACCAATCAATTGATCCGTAAGGGTCGCCAAGCACTGGTCGAAAAGTCCGGTGTGCCGGCACTTAAAGGCAGCCCGCAGCGTCGCGGCGTCTGCACACGCGTCTACACCACAACCCCAAAGAAGCCGAACTCGGCTCTCCGTAAGGTTTGCCGTGTTCGTCTGACCTCGGGTTTCGAAGTCAGCTCGTACATCGGTGGTGAAGGCCACAACTTGCAAGAGCACAGTGTTGTGCTGATCCGTGGTGGTCGTGTTAAGGATCTCCCCGGTGTTCGTTATCACACCGTTCGTGGTTCGCTCGATTGCGCAGGCGTCAAAGGCCGTATGCAGTCGCGTTCCAAGTACGGTACCAAGCGTCCGAAGAAGTAATTTTCGGTTGCAGTAAGGCCGGGCGGAATATTTTGTCCCGGATCACCCTGAAGCTTATGAAAGGTTCATAGAGTCATGCCAAGAAGAAGAGTTGTAGCAGCACGTGAAATCCTCCCGGATCCCAAGTTCGGAAGCCAGACCCTCGCCAAGTTCATGAACCAGGTGATGGAGTCCGGCAAGAAATCGACAGCCGAATCCATTGTTTACGGCGCACTCGCTCGCGTTGCTGAAAAGAACAAGGGCAACCCGGTCGAGTTCTTCGAGACTGTGCTGGAAAAGCTGCGTCCGATGGTCGAAGTAAAGGCCCGTCGTGTCGGTGGTGCCACCTATCAGGTTCCCATGGAAGTACGCCCCTCCCGTCGTACTGCCCTGGCCATGCGCTGGTTGGTGGACTGCGCGCGCAAGCGTTCGGAAAAGACTATGGCTCTTCGCCTTGCTGGCGAACTGCTGGATGCTGCTGAAGGTAAAGGCGCTGCAATCAAGAAGCGTGAAGATGTGCACCGTATGGCCGAAGCCAACAAGGCTTTCGCGCACTACCGTTTCTAATTACACGCGTTTTTAATTTCAGGCTGAGGATTATTCAGTGGCTAGATCTACCCCGCTTAACCGATACCGCAACATTGGTATCTCGGCGCATATCGACGCCGGCAAAACCACGACGACCGAGCGTGTGCTGTTCTACACCGGTGTGAACCACAAAATTGGTGAAGTTCATGACGGCGCAGCCACCATGGACTGGATGGAGCAGGAGCAGGAGCGTGGTATTACCATTACTTCTGCTGCTACGACATGCTTCTGGTCCGGTATGGCCAAGCAGTTCGAGCCGCACCAGATCAACATCATCGACACCCCGGGTCACGTTGACTTCACCATCGAAGTGGAGCGCTCCATGCGCGTCCTCGACGGTGCGTGCATGGTCTACTGTGCTGTTGGTGGCGTGCAGCCGCAGTCCGAGACTGTCTGGCGTCAGGCCAACAAGTACAAGGTTCCGCGTCTCGCCTTCGTGAACAAGATGGACCGTACCGGCGCCAACTTCTTCCGCGTTGTCGAACAGATGAAGATTCGTCTCGGTGGCAACCCGGTTCCGCTTTGCGTGCCGATCGGTGCCGAAGAAGACTTCGAAGGTATCGTCGATCTCATCACCATGAAGGCCATCTATTGGGATGAAGCCTCTCAGGGCATGAAGTTCGATGCCCGCGACATTCCGGCTGCTCTGCAGGCCGAGTGTGACAAGTGGCGTTCCAATCTCGTCGAGACGGCTGCTGAAGCTTCCGAAGAGCTGATGAACGAATACTTGGAAAACGGCGATCTGACCGAAGAGCAGATTCACGCCGCTATCCGTGCGCGTACGCTCGCTGGCGAAATCCACCCGATGCTCTGCGGCTCCGCGTTCAAGAACAAGGGCGTGCAAGCCATGCTCGACGCCGTCATTCGTTACCTGCCGGCGCCGAACGATGTTAAGCCTGTCTCCGGTATTCTGGATGACAAGGCTGAGTCGGAAGGCTTCCGCGTTGCTTCGGATGACGAGCCGTTCTCTGCACTCGCGTTCAAGATCATGAACGACAAGTTCGTGGGTAACCTGACCTTCGTGCGCTGCTACTCCGGCGTCCTGAAGTCGGGCGATGCCGTCTGGAACCCGGTCAAGGGCAAGAAAGAGCGTATCGGTCGTATTCTCCAGATGCACGCCAACCAGCGTGAAGAGATCTCGGAAATCCGTGCTGGTGACATCGCTGCTTGCGTCGGCCTCAAGGATGTCACTACCGGTGACACCCTGTGCGACGAAAACAAGATCATCACGCTTGAGCGCATGGAATTCCCGGAGCCGGTGATTTCGGTGGCTGTTGAGCCGAAGACCAAGGCTGACCAGGAAAAGATGTCGACTGCTCTTGGTCGTCTCGCCAAGGAAGATCCGTCGTTCCGCGTGCGTACCGACGAAGAGTCCGGCCAGACCATCATCTCCGGCATGGGCGAGCTTCACCTCGACATTCTGGTCGATCGTATGCGTCGCGAGTTCGGTGTTGAAGCCAACATCGGCAAGCCGCAGGTGGCCTACCGCGAAACGATCCGTCGTTCGGTCGATACCGAAGGCAAGTTCGTGCGTCAGTCCGGTGGTCGCGGCCAGTACGGTCACGTCCTGCTCAAGCTCGATCCGATCTACGGCAATGCCGAAGGCAAGGATTACGAGTTCGTTGAGAAGGTCGTTGGCGGTACGGTTCCGAAGGAATACTTCGGTGCAGTCGACAAGGGTATCCAGGAACAGATGGCCAATGGCGTGCTCGCCGGCTATCCGATCGTGGGCATTCGCGCCACGCTGTACGACGGCTCCTACCATGACGTTGACTCCAACGAAATGGCGTTCAAAATTGCAGCCAGCATGGGCTTCAAGAAGGGCTTCATGGATGCCCATCCGGTCCTGCTTGAGCCGATCATGAAAGTCGAAGTGGAAACACCGGAAGACTACATGGGCGACATCATGGGTGACTTGAGTCGCCGTCGTGGTGCTCTGCAAGGGATGGACGATCTGCCAGGCGGCACCAAGGCCATTCGCGCCGAAGTTCCGCTCTCGGATATGTTCGGTTACGCCACAGACATGCGTTCGATGTCTCAGGGTCGTGCGACTTTCACCATGGAATTCGCCAAGTACGCTGAAACACCGAAGAACGTGGCTGATGCGATCATCACCAAGTACACCGCCAAGCGCGCCTCTGGCGAGTAACTAATAGCATCGCGCCCTTGCCTGTTGCGGGTGAGGGCGCAAGACATTTTTGATTGAGGAAAAAATCATGGCAAAGGCAAAGTTTGAACGTAACAAGCCGCACGTGAACGTCGGCACCAT
>CALEYY010000229.1 GCA_937928295.1 uncultured Moraxellaceae bacterium | reverse complement strand
CCTCGATCAACAGCAGCGACACATTCTCGGCACCCCCGGAGGCATCGCCGGTTTTAACCACCACCACCGCGATATCGCAGAGATAGCCGTTAGTAATGAAAATCTTCGACCCGTTAACGATGTAATGGTCACCGTCTTCGCGTGCAGTAGTTCGTACCGCCTGCAAATCCGAGCCCGTGCCCGGCTCGGTCATGGCGATGGCACCCACGGCCTCGCCCGTGGCCATCTTCGGCAGCCACTTCTGCTTCAGCTCATGACTGGCAAAATTGTTGATGTAGTTCGCCACGATGTCTGAATGCAGCGCAAAACCCGACGCCGAATCTCCAACGCGCGCCTGCTCCTCGATCATGATCACGCTGTAGAGACGATCCACACCTGAGCCTCCGTACTCCTCCGGCATGGTGGCGCAGAGCAGGCCCAGCTCGCCGGCCTTGTTCCACAGATTGCGATCGATGTGCTGCTGCTCTTCCCACTTGTCACGATGGGGCGCCATCTCTTCTTCAAAGAAACGGCGGGCGGTACGACGAAAATCCTCATGCTCGGCGCTGAAAATAGTGCGCGGCATCATGGGATTCATAGGATTGGGGACATTCAAACTCATGACAAAAACTCCGTGAAAAGACAAAACCAGTTGCAGACCTCAAGACATTTACATTACGGTCGTACAACATGTTTTGCGTTTTACGCAGACGCCCAATGCGTGTCAAGCAGTTTGTGACTTATCGGTCATCAGGATAATGTCGCGACTCTCTACGCCACACCGCACTTTTCAGGAGAACCGCTGCATGAACGACACCGCCCCGGCCAGCCGCGACAACCCGCGCCGCACCCAGGCCGAACGCAGCGAAACGATGCGCCAGCGCCTGATCGAAGCCACCGTGCAATGTCTGGCCGCCGAAGGCTATGTGGGCACCACCGTCAGTCAGATCATCACCGCCGCCGGTGTATCGCGCGGGGCTCCGCTGCATCACTTCCCGACCAAGGCATCGCTGATCGAGGCCACCGCCGACCACCTGATTCGCCAGCTCTATATCTACCTCGGTCATGCCATTCGCGCGCTGGAGCATTCAGACAATCGTCTCAACGACATGATTCTGGCGAGCTGGCACGAGCTCTTCCACAAGACCGAAAGCCTGGCATTGATGGAGCTGATGCTGGCCAGCCGCCGCGACAGCGAACTCTCGGCGGTGATACAGAAGCTCTGGGCGGTCGGTTACAAAACGCTGGATGTGGCCACGAAGCATTACTTCGAGCCGGCGCGGGATGGCGTTAATGCCACGCACCTGTTCGTGCTCACGCACTGGCTGCTGACCGGCATGGCGATGGAGAGACATTTGATGCAAGGCGAGGCGTTCGCCGAACACTTCCTCGCGCTCTGGTCACGCGTGCTCGGCGAGTACCTGCAAGCCAAACCGGGCGTGACAACACCGCCACCACGCCCGATCTATTGGGACAGCTCGCTCAGCGATCCGCTCTGAGCGGCATCACGCAAAAACGAATCACGCCACAGAAGGCACCACTCTCAACGGCGCACCCACCACGCGCCCGCGCAGCAGCGGGTCCGGCAAGCGCTTGGCCAGCCATTGCGGCAGATTCTGCAAGCCCAGCACATTCGTCTCGCGCGGGGCATCCGGCATGAACTCGCGCGTGCCCATCACATAGTCGAACCAGGGCTTAGTCACGCACCAGTTGGCGTTCGGGTTGCGGCCCATGTGATGGTCGTAGTGCCAGGGGATGTTGGCGCGCCCCCAGGCCGGGTCCATGTGCGACTTCTTGTGCACACGGTAGTAGTTGGCGGCGCAGTACCAGAGCGTGCCCACATAAAACGGAGCCACCGGGAACAGCGGGGCCACCGCCGCACTGGCGGCAATCAGCCCCCACGCTTCCTTGCCCTGAGCATGCAGCCCGAGCGGGAATTTCTCGTAGTTCGGATCGTGGTAGGCATTCTTGCGCACCACTTTGTGATGCTCGTGAAAATGGAAGGCCCAGAAGTTCTTCGGGTCACGACCCATGTCATGCAGCACATATTTGTGCATGACCCACTCCACGGCGTTTGCGGTCATCAGCCCCAGTGGAATACCAATCATGATCCTATCTGCCTGTAATGTGACAACGCGTTTTATCACGACCATGCAGTCACTGTCAGCGACCACAGCCTGCCACATGCGCTAAACTCCACGCTTTCTGATTTTCGGAGCGCGGCCATGTCCGGCACCCTGTTCATCATCGCCGCCGCTTCCGGCACCGGCAAAACCTCTCTGGTGAAGGCATTGGTTGCTGATGCCAACCGCCTCGGCGTATCCGTGTCGCACACCACGCGTGCTGCTCGCCCCGGCGAAGTCGATGGCGTGAACTACCACTTCACCAGCCGCGAGCAGTTCCTCGCTGAAGTCGCTGCCGGCCTGTTTCTAGAGCACGCGGAGGTCTTCGGCAACCTCTACGGCACCTCGCGCACCTGGGTCGAGCAGCAGCTCGCCAGCGATCATGATGTGATTCTGGAAATCGACTGGCAGGGCGCGCAGATCGTGCGCGAGCTGATGCCGCAGGCGCTGTCGATCTTCATTCTGCCGCCGTCGCTGCCAGCGCTGGCCGAGCGCCTGAACGGTCGCGGCACCGACAGCAACGAGGTCATCGCGCACCGTCTCAGCGAGGCCATCGCCGACATCACGCACTACAGCGAGTTCGACTACCTCGTCATCAACGATGATTTCGCCACCGCCCTCGCCGACCTGCAAGCCATTGTCCGCGCCGCACGCCAGTCGCACCGGGCGCAGGCCGCGCGCCAGGCCGAGCTGATCAAGCGCCTGCTCACGGGCGGCTGACCCTGCGGCCAAGCGCCATTGATTAGCGGTGCGCCGCAAACCGGCTTGCACTGTCATTGCGTTTGGGCAGCTCCTCGCGTAATATTCCGCCTCTTTTGTGATCGCTCCCCGTTCGGAGAGGCGATCCGCCTTCGGAGAGACATCGTGGCCCGTGTAACCGTCGAAGACTGCCTGACCAACCTGGATAACCGTTTCGAGCTCGTACTGGTCGCCTCCAAGCGTGCCCGTCAACTCGCCACCGGTGGCAAAGAAGCCTTTCTGCCCTGGGAAAACGACAAGCCGACCGTCATGGCTCTGCGTGAAATCGCTGCCGGTCATGTCACCCGCGCCATCCTCACCGAAGTTCAGGAAGAGGAAGCCCTGCCAGACCTCAGCAACCTCGGTGATCTCGAATACCAGCCGCCTGTTGAACTGTAAGTCCGCGAACGCTGAACAATTTCCAGCAAAATTAGCCGCTTGTCTGCCTTGACGACGCGGCACGCAAGGCCGGAGACTCAGACCATGAGCTCCGGCATCGACACCCTCTGCAAACGCCTATCCGATTACCTGACACCTGACCAAGTGGCAGATGTTCGTCGCGCCTATATTTTCTCTGAGCAAGCCCATTCCGGCCAGTTCCGGCGCAATGGCGACCCCTATGTCACGCACCCGCTCGCGGTCGCGCACATCCTCTGCGACATGCACATGGACCATCAAAGCCTCATGGCCGCGATGCTGCACGATGTCATCGAAGACACCGGCGTTTCCAAGGAAACCCTGAGCACCGATTTCGGCCCGGATGTGGCCATGCTGGTCGATGGCGTGACCAAGCTGACGCAGGTGCATTTCACCTCCAAGGCCGAAGCGCAGGCCGAGAATTTCCGCAAGATGATCCTGGCGATGACGCAGGATGTGCGCGTGATCGTGGTCAAGCTCGCCGACCGCCTGCACAACATGCGCACGCTCGATGTGCTGACGCTGGAAAAGCGCAAGCGCGTGGCGCGCGAGACGCTGGAAATCTACGCGCCCATCGCCATGCGTCTGGGCATGAACGACATCCGCATCGAATACGAAGAGCTGGGCTTTCAGGCGATCTGGCCGATGCGTGCCGAGCGCATTCGTGGCGCCGTGCTGGCCGCGCGTGGCAATCGCAAGGAAATGGTCTACACGCTGGAGGCCGCGCTGAGCGAGCGCCTGAGCAGCGAGGGCCTGACCGCGCGCGTGGAAGGCCGCGAAAAGCATCTCTACAGCATCTACGAGAAAATGCGCGACAAGCGCCGCAGCTTCGCCGAGATCATGGATGTCTACGGCTTCCGTGTCGTGGTCGAGAATGTCGATGCCTGCTACCGCGCGCTGGGCATCGTGCACAACCTGTACAAGCCGATTCCGGGCAAGTTCAAAGACTACATCGCGATCCCAAAAACCAACGGTTACCAGTCCTTGCACACGGTGCTGAAGGGTCCGCGCGGTGTGCCGATCGAGGTGCAGATCCGCTCCGAGGCCATGGACGCGATGGCCAGCAACGGCATCGCCGCGCACTGGCTGTACAAGACCGACGGCTTCACCAACACCTCGCAGACCCGCGCCCGCGAATGGATGAAGTCGCTGCTGGAATTGCAACGCAACGCCGGCGACTCGCTGGAGTTCATCGAGAGCGTGAAGGTCGATCTGTTCCCGGACGAGGTCTATCTGTTCACGCCCAAGGGTCGCATCATGACCCTGCCGCGTGGCTCCACACCGGTCGATTTCGCCTACGCCGTGCACTCGGATGTGGGCGACACCTGCGTGGCCGCGCGCGTAGACAACCGGCTCGCACCGATGAGCATGCCGCTGCTCACCGGCCAGACCGTAGAGATCGTCACCGCACCGGGCGCGCGCCCGAATCCGGGCTGGCTCGACTTCGTGGTGACCAGCCGCGCCCGCGCCAAAATTCGTCATTACCTGAAAGATCAGCAGGGCAGCGAGTCCAAGGATCTAGGCCGACGCCTGCTGGAAAAAGCGCTGTCGAACATTGGCAGTGGCATCGCCGTGCTGCCGGAAAAAATGCTGCGCAAGGTGCTGCGCGAGCTGGGCATGAAGGAGCTGGACGAGCTGCTGGAAAGCGTCGGCCTAGGCAATCAGGTGCCGCAGATTGTGGCGCGCCG
>CALEYY010000228.1 GCA_937928295.1 uncultured Moraxellaceae bacterium | reverse complement strand
GGGGTAATACGCGTACTCGGGCTGATGCCGGTCAGGCTCGTGCGTGGCCGCCTCAATGAAGGCATCACACAGGCGCTGCCGGGCCTCACCCGCCACCGCATACACCTTCCACGGCTGCACGTTGTTGCCACTCGGGGCACGCGCCGCCACGCTCAGAATGTGCTGCACCACCGAGGAAGGAACGGAGGCAGGTAGAAACCGCCTGACCGATTTTCGGCTGCGAATCGCTTCGTCGACATGCACGGATAGACCGCCTTTCTGACTACGTAGAGCTGCGGAGAAGAAACGACGCGGTGAGACTGCACCGCTGGACTCCAATACGACGTTCGGATAGGATTGCCACATGAATTCTACCAAACAACCGTTTGCTTGGGCGCCTTCCCCTGAACTGATGGCGCAGTCCAACCTGACCGCTTTTTTGCACAAAGTGGGCGAGTCCGACTTCGAAAACTTGAGTGCCCGTGCCGACGCCGATCCGGCCTGGCTGATGCAAGAGGTGTTCGAGTTCTGCGACTTCCGCTTCTACCAGCCCTACACGCAGATGCTTGACACCTCGCGCGGCATCGAATGGGCACGCTGGTGCATCGGCGGCACCACCAACATCGTGCTGAACTGCCTGGACCGGCACCGCGGAACGCCGGTGTGGGACCAGCCTTTCCTGGTGTGGGAGGGCGAAGACCCGAAAAACCGCAAGTCCTTGAGTTACCGCGAGTTTGATGCCGAGGTTTGCCGCCTGGCCGGAGCGTTGCAGTCGCTGGGTATTGGCCGAGGCGACCGGGTCGGCCTGTACCTGCCCAACCTGCCGGAGACCTTTGTCGCGTTCTTTGCGGTCCTGAAGATTGGCGCCGTGTTGATGCCGCTGTTTTCGGGCTTCGGGCCGCAACCCATCGTCGCCCGCCTGAACGACGGCCAAGCCAAGGCGGTGCTGACGGTGGACGGCACTTGGCGGCGCGGCACGCCCGGCGTCATGAAGTCGGTGCTGGACGAAGCATTGCGCGAGGTTCCCAGCGTGCAGCACGTGGTGGTGCTGCGCCACCTGGGCGACGCCGCCCCCTGCCCGATGACGCCGGGACGCGACCACGACTGGGCCAGCCTGGTCGCCGGCCAGCCCCACGACCTGCCCACCGCCGAGATGGAAGCCGACGCGCCAGCGGTGCTGCTCTACACCTCGGGCACCACCGGCAAGCCCAAGGGCTGTGTCTGGACGCACGTCAGTTTCCTGGGCTCGATGGTCACGCGCGACATGCACATCTGCGCCGATTTCAAACCGAGTGATCGTTTCTTCTTCATGAGCGACATGGGCTGGATGGTGGGCGCCATGTGCGCCTGCATTCCGAGCTATTTCGGCGGCAGCCTGCTGGTGGCCGAGGGCACGCCCGACTTTCCCGACACGGGCCGCTTCTGGCGCCTGGTGCAGGACCATCAAGTCACCTACCTGGGTGTCGCGCCCACCTTGATCCGCAGCCTGATGCGCTACGGCGACGAAGAAGTCCAGCGCTACGACCTGTCCTCGCTGCGCATCACCTGCTCCGGCGGCGAGGCCTGGACCGAGGCGCCCTGGCGCTGGTTCTTCAAGCACATCTGCAAAGAGAAATTGCCGTTCCTCAACATCGTCGGCGGCACCGAGGTGGGCGGCTGCAATTTCACCGGCACCCTGCACCATCCCTTGCGGCCAGGCTCGTTCGGCGCGCGCGGGCTCGGTGTCGGGGTCGACATTGTCGATGACAGCGGCCAGCCGGTCGGCGCGGGCCAGGTCGGCGAGCTGGTGCTGCGAAACCCCAACATCGGCTTCACCAAAAGCCTGTGGCGCGACGACGAACGCTACCTCGACAGCTACTGGCGCACCATTCCCGGCGTCTGGGTGCATGGCGACTTCGCGATGCGCGACGAGGACGGCCTTTTCTACATCCTCGGGCGCAGCGACGACACGATCAAGGTCTCGGGCAAGCGCACCGGCCCGTCGGAGATCGAAACCCTGCTCACCGGCACCGGCAAGGTGTCCGAGGCAGCCGTGATCGGCGTGCCCGACGAGATCAAGGGATCGGCCATCGTCTGCGTCTGCGTGCCGATGCCCGGCGTGGCGGCGGACGCAGCGCTACAGGCCGAACTGTCACAGGCGGTCGTTCATGGCATGGGCACGTCCTACCGCCCACGGCAGGTGCTGCTGGTCAGCGACCTGCCCAAGACGCGCAACATGAAGATCATGCGCCGCGTGGTGCGGGCGGTGTACAAGGGCGACAGTCCGGGCGACTTGTCGTCGCTGGTCAACCCGGAAACGGTGGCCGAGCTGCAGGGCAAACTTGCAAAAGCTTGAGCCTGGTTGTGCGCCACATCCTGCCCTGACGGGCAGGATGTGGCCCCGGATTTTTCACGCCTCTGACGATGTCGCCGCAGTATGCGACGCCGTCAGCAAATCGCAAACAACCTGCAGTTCCTCGTCGTCACGCGGCCCATAGACCATCACGATGTTCCCGGGCAGGCCATATTGACCCGCCAGCGGATGCAACTCCGCCCAGCCGTTTTCGATGACCTGGGGAACGATCTCGGGCGGCAAGGTCATGTGCAGACTGCCGTCACTGGGCGGGTGGATGTGGGCAAACTCCTTGCCGAACATGAAGGCGCCGAAGGACTGGCATCCGCATCGCGGTAAATAAAAGGCGCGCGCTCCGGGAACAGACACCTGGCTCGGACCAACTTCCACGCCGCCCAGGGACTGCCCCCTCTCGAAAACCAGCTCTTGCAGTTCTACCGGCGCATTCTGTTCAAGCTGCGTATGCGGATTGCTTGGCGTCGTCCGCGGGCGAGCGCCACGGCGCTGATGGCTGAGATAACTTGTCATGCGGTTCTCCGTCTTCGCGCTTCATCGTTTGTCGCTGCACACCTGCCGCGTGGGTTACAGGAAACACCCCTCGGCGACAGGCGCCTACCGGCCCAGCAAGCCACCGCCACTCAGACCCCGCCTTCCTGGCCGAACCTGAAGCCGGAGACGGTGACGCCGCCAAAGAAGCCTTCCTCGTGGTACACGCACACGGCTTCATCATGCCCGGCGGCGCCCACCGCCACCATCAGGGGCAGCAGATGGTCTTCTTGCGGATGGGCCACGCGGGCGGCCGGCGCGTCTTGCCAGTCGATCAGCCGCTGCGCACGCTGGTGCGGCTCGGTGGTGACCAAGGTCTGCTGCAGCCAGTCGTCGAATTGCTTTGACGGCACCGCGGCGGACGGCCCCATGCGGCGCAGGTTGTGGTAGCTCAGGCCGCTGCCGACGATCAGCACGCCCTGCTCGCGCAGCGGCGCCAGGGCACGGCCGACGGCCAAATGCTCCGCCGGGTCATAGCCCGCGCGCAGTGACAGTTGCACGACCGGCACATCGGCCAGCGGGTACATCACCACCAGCGGCGCGAAGCTGCCGTGGTCAAAACCGCGCTGGGCATCAAGCAGCGCCGAGAACCCTGCGCTCTGGATCAACTGCCGCACCTGCTCGGCCAGCGCTGGCAGGCCCGGTGCCGGGTACTGGACATGGTAGGTATGTTCGGGGAAGCCAGAGTAGTCGTAAACCATGGGCGGCCGTTCGGCGGCCATCACGGTGAACTCGCGCTCCTCCCAATGGGCGGAGATCACGAGCACGGCCTTCGGTTGGGCGCCGAGCTGGCGTGGCATATCCCGCAGGGACTGCGCCAGACGGTCGTACATGCCGTTGGACTGCGCCATCATGTATGGCCAGGGCCCACCGCCGTGTGAGATGAAGTAGGTCGGCAATCGCTCCGTTGTCACGGCTATGTCTCGCTCTTACAGAGCTTTATGCGTGCCGTCGCAAAGCGCGCCGTTCTTGCTTTGCTTGCAGCCGCAAAAATAGACAGTCTTGCTTTCGTCGGCGCTGTACTTGGTCGGCACGAACTCGCCGCCCTTGTGGCTGCCGTCGCAGAACGGCTGCGATTTGCTGAGACCGCAGGCACACC
>CALEYY010000227.1 GCA_937928295.1 uncultured Moraxellaceae bacterium | reverse complement strand
CGTTGCCGTCAACTCCACGGAGTCACCGACGACAGCTTTACCGGGTGCGTCGATTCGCGTCTGTGTCTGAGCGAGGCTGGAGTCGACATTGATCACGGCGAGCGGCCGGCCGCCGGCGTTCAATCCGGCCGAACGATTGTCGCGTGGTGAGCAATTGGTGGTCAGCCAGTATTTGACGCCGCCGAGCAGGGTTTCCTGTTGCAGGAAGGTCAGGTAGTTGGCGGCACTGTCGTAGGAACCGGAGTTGGTGTCGGACACGCGGAGCATGGGCTTGATCTGGGTTCCCACAGCCCCTGACGTGACGGTGACGTCGACTGCCGGGAGCTGGAACGTCTTTCCTCCACCGACCTCGATTCCGCCGCCGCCGTTGTCGTCGGTGTTGGGTCCGTTGCCCGCCGTGATGTTGTTGCCGGAGATACGAAGATGCGCCCCATTCGGATCGGGTGAACCGGCATCGTTCACCCGCGTGATCGTCGGGGATGGCCCGGATTACCGCCTCGGCAACCTGCTCTGGAGCATCGCCATTGCCGTGAGCTGCCTGGCTGTGGCGCTGGTGAATCCGATTTGCGGCGCGATCATGGATTACACCGCCACGCGCAAACGCTATCTGTTCATGACCTATGTGCTGACAGTCATCGGCACGGCGCTGCTGTACTTCGTGGAGCCGGGCTGGATAGCGCTGTCGATGTTGCTGATCATTGTCACCAACTTCGCCTTTGCGCTGGGCGAGGGCATCATCGCCAGCTTTCTGCCAGATCTTGGCCCGCGTGAAGCGCGGGGTTGGATATCCGGCTGGGGTTGGGGCCTCGGCTACATAGGCGGCCTGGTCGCCACGGCGTTTTCGCTGAGCTTTCTCGGTGAAGTGAGCCTGGCCAATTACGATGCCGTGCGCTGGGTCGGGCCTTTTGCAGCGGTGTTTGTGTGTCTTGGCTGCATCCCGACCTTTTTATGGCTGCGCGAGCGCGGCATTGCCCGGCAGCTGCCGGCAGGCGAGTCCGTGGTTCAGCGCGGCCTGCTGCGCTTGCGCGACACCTGGCGGGAGATGCGCCAATTTCAGGACCTGCGTCGCCTGCTCATTTCCATTTTCTTCTCGATGGCCGGCATCGCCATCATCGTCAGCTTTGCCTTTATTTATGGCGCGCAGGTCATCAAATGGGATGACTCGGTGCGCACGCTGATGTTTGTCATCGTGCAGTTCAATGCGGCGGTCGGCGCGATCGGCTTCGGCATTCTGCAAAGCCGCATTGGCTCGCGCTTCACCTATATGTTGTCGCAGGGTTTGTGGGTGCTGGCGATTCTGGCGATCTGGCTGACGCCTGAGATTGCCGCGCTGGCGCGCGAGCAACTGGGCGTGAACTGGCAGGCGCAGTATGTGTTCCTGTTTGCCGGCTGCCTGGCGGGCCTCAGTCTGGGCTCGGCGCAATCTGCCGGCCGTGCACTGGTTGGTCTGCTCACGCCGGCGGGCAAGTCGGCGGAGTTCTTCGGCCTGTGGGGCACGGCGGCGAAGCTGGCGGCGGTATTCGGCATGGTTGGCTTGGGCATGCTCCAGCTCTGGTTCGGTCTGGCCGATGCGATTCTGTTCTGCCTGGCGCTGTTTGCGGTGTCGATGTGGGTGGTGTCTAGCGTGGATGAAGCGCGGGGCAGGGCGGCGGCGGAAGGGTGGCGGGAGCCGGTGTAGGCTGTCTGAATCGAGCAGCTTTGTAGACAAAAGTCTCCCCATCTCGGTTGACCACTCGGTTTCAGAGGCGTATCGTCTCGTCACCTCGCAGATTGTCGACAATTCGAGCTTCTTGCATGACCGAGACGATATCGCTTCCTCATGATGTATCGCAGATCGCTGATAGCGGTCTGGCGCTGCCGTTAGTGAGTGCGTCGTCGCTGAACGGCAGCGAACCCCGTCTCACCCTCGCCGATAAAGTCTTTGCCCAGCTCCAGGATGCCATCGTGAAAGGCGAACTGGCCGCAGGCTCACGCGTGTCCGAAGCTGAGCTCGTCGCGCGTTACGGCGTGTCTCGTGGGCCTCTGCGCGAGGCGCTGCGCCGGCTTGAGGGCCGTCAGCTCATCACCCGAATCCCGCATGTCGGCGTGCGCATCATGGCCTTGTCGCTGGATGAGCTGCTGCAGATCTATCAGGTGCGCGAAACACTGGAAGGGCTTGCCTGCCGCCTCGCCGCACAGCACATGAGCGATGCCGAAATCGCCGGCCTGAAAGAGCTGCTGGCGCGCCACGAGCAGCAGATCGCCGAGCACGAGGGCCGCGCCTACATCCAGGAAGAGGGCAACGTCGATTTCCATTACTGCATCATCCAGGGCAGCCACAACGCCGTGCTGATCCAGATGCTCTGTGGCGAGCTTTACCATCGCGTGCGCATCTATCGCGGCCAGTTTTCGGTCACCGAGGGCCGCCCGGCGAAGGCGCTGGATGAGCACCGTCGCATCGTTGAAGCCATTGCCGCCCGCGACGGCGAGCTCGCCGAATTCCTTATGCGTCGTCACATTGCTACCGCCCGCGCCAATATCGAGGCACGGGTTTCACCGTCTTTACCAACGCCGGATGCCCCGGCCAGGAGCGCTTGATGTCTTGCCAAGACCACCCACACACCCACGCCAGCAGCGCTGGTCGTCGTTTCCGTGATGCCATCGCCGCCGAGCAGCCGCTCCAGGTCATGGGCACGGTCAATGCCTATGCCGCGATGATGGCGACCAAGGTCGGCTACAAGGCTATTTATCTGTCCGGTGCCGGCTGCGCCAACTACTCTTACGGTCTGCCGGATCTGGGCATCACCTCGCTGGAGGATGTGCTGATCGATGTGCGTCGCATCACCGCCGCCGTGGACACGCCGCTGCTGGTGGACATCGACACCGGCTGGGGCGGGGCGTTCAACATCGCGCGGACGGTGAAGGAAATGATCAAGGCTGGCGCCGGCGCCGTGCACATCGAAGATCAGGTGGCGCTGAAGCGCTGCGGCCATCGTCCGAACAAGGAAATCGTGCCGATCGGCGAGATGGTCGATCGCGTGAAGGCCGCCGTGGATGCCAAGACCGACAGCGAATTTGTGGTGATGGCGCGTACCGACTCGCTGCAGAAGGAAGGCCTGAACGGCGTCATCGATCGCATCAGCGCCTATGTGGAAGCCGGTGCCGATGCCATTTTCGCCGAAGCCATGACCGACATCACCATGTACCGCAAGGTCTGCGATGCCGTGAAGGTGCCGGTGCTGGCCAACATCACCGAGTTCGGCGACACGCCGTACTACACCACGAGCGAGCTGGGCGAGCAGGGCATCGCCATGGTTCTGTACCCGCTGTCTGGCACGCGCGCCATGCAGAAAGCGGCGCTGGCCGTGTACGAGACCGTGCGTCGCGAAGGCACGCAGGTGAATGCGCTGGATTTGATGCAGAAGCGCAAGGAACTCTATGAGTTCCTCGACTACCACAGCTACGAAGACAAGATCGACCAGCTCTTTAACAAGACCAAATAAGCCTCACATAACCGAATTTGATACGGAGAATGACCATGACTGAAGTACAACAAACGCTGCCGAAAGCCAAGAAATCCGTCGCCCTGTCCGGCACTGTTGCTGGCAATACCGCGCTCTGCACCGTCGGCCGTACCGGCAATGATCTGGCCTATCGCGGCTACGACATCCTCGATCTGGCTGCTACCAGCGAGTTTGAAGAAATTGCCCATTTGCTGGTACACGGCAAACTGCCGAACGCCGCCGAGCTCAAGGGCTATAAGGCCAAACTGAAGGCGCTGCGTGGTCTACCCGCCGCCTTGATGACAGCGCTGGAGCAGCTGCCGCCGTCGGCGCATCCGATGGATGTGATGCGCACGGGCGTGTCCGTGCTCGGTTGCCTGTCGCCGGAGAAGGACGATCACAACCATCCGGGCGCGCGTGACATCGCCGACAAGCTCAAGGCGTCGCTGGGTTCGATGCTGCTGTACTAGATCGGA
>CALEYY010000226.1 GCA_937928295.1 uncultured Moraxellaceae bacterium | reverse complement strand
GGCCTTTGTCAATGTCGGAGGCGGCGATCGTCCGGACGTTCAACTGCATTTCCTGCCAACTTTCCTGCGTGATCATGGCCGGGAGCTGACGTCGGGGTTCGGTTGTACCATCCATGTGTGTCAGTTACGGCCAAAGAGCAGGGGGTTCATCCGCTTGTCCGGTAGCGACCCGCGCAGCGCTCCCGTGATTGACCCCGGTTATCTTTCTGATAGCGATGATCTCAGGGTGTTACGGGAGGGTGTGAAGTTGGCGCGCAGGGTGTTCCGTACTGAAGCGTTTGCTTCTATCTTTGGTGGCGATGACCTGCCTGCCAAGGAAGTGGTGACCGATGAGCAGATTGACGCGGACATACGCCAGCGTGCTGAGTCCATCTACCATCCAGTGGGAACCTGCCGCATGGGCGAAGACGAGCAGGCCGTTGTAGACAGCCGGTTGAGGGTCAGGGGAGTATCCGGGTTGCGCGTCGCCGATGCCTCTGTCATGCCGTTGTTGATCAGTGGCAATACCAACGCCCCGAGCATGATGATTGGCGAGAAGGCCGCCACTTGTGTACTTGAGGATAATGCCTGAGAAGGTGCCGGCAGCACGTGTGTGCTGCCGGCACCCTCATCTTTGTTCCGTGTTCCGGTCAGGCAATGCGGTAGATCATTGAGCCGTTGGCGATCAGCTTGCCGGAGTCTTTCTCCCGGAGCGAGACCTCTGAGAAAATCAACTCTCGTCCGCGTTTTACCGCATTCGCGGTAGCGATGATGTCCTTGCCCAGCGCCGCAGCAAGATAATTCACGGTCATGGAGACGGTGGCTGCCTTCATGCCGTTTTTCGGATCATGGCCGGACCAAGCCGCCAGGGCGCCGGTCAGATCCAGCAGGCTGCTGATGGCGCCGCCGTGGAAGGCGTTGCCGCCACCAGCCAGATCATCACGGTATGGCAGGCAAACAACGGCCCGGTCGGTGACAACCTCGACGATCTCGATGCCAAGCAGCTTCTGAAAAGGGACATTGGGAAACATCTGGATAAGCGAGTCAACGAGCGATTCGGTCATGCGTTACTCCTTGATGGTCGAGAACAATATGGCTCTCCAGCAGCGTATCAGTACTGGCGATACCGCGGCTTTGCCAGAAACATCAATATACAGGATGAATGTGGCAAAGCCCGGGGTTTGCATTACAAGTCAGGCTACCCGGTTCTTGTAAACGTCAAACAAATCACCGCCTTCGGCAAAAAGCCGCTCACGCCATGTCTGCTCCAGCTGACGGGTGTCGTGATCGCCAGGGTGATAGTGCCGCTGGGTGAACTCCGGCAGCCGCGGCAGGATCTTCGAGACAAACCCGTTGCGGCCAAACAGCATGTTCAGGCCTTTGGCATTGTCTTTGATGCTGCCGAGCTTGCCATCGCGGGCCAGCATCCATGCCCAGGTGATACCGAGCATCGGCAGCAGCACGACAAGTGAGGCCGCAGTGGCCGCGACCCGTTCACTGTGCCGGTTCCCGACCAGTTCATAGACATCGTAGGCGACAGACTTGTGCTCGAGTTCTTCCAGCGCATGCCATTGCCATATCTTGATCATTTCAGGGTCGGCCAGACGCTGAAAGTCCTTATCCTCAAGCAGCTGCTCTGCCAGCAGGGCGGTAAAGTGCTCCATGAAGGTGGTGGCTGCGAGTTTGGTGCTCGGAGGAAGCATTTCCAGAGCTTTCAGACCAATTTTAACGAACCGCTCGGGTGTGCGCATGTCGAAGCCGCGCTCGGCAAGCAGTTCGTTCAGGCGTTCATGTTCGCGCCCGTGGATGGCTTCCTGACCCATAAATCCGGAAATGGCAGCACGCTGTTCCTTGTCGGTAACCCGATCTCGGAAGTGGCGCACCGAATCCATAAAGTAACGTTCGCCCGGCGGGAAAAACCCTGACAGCATGGCGAAGAACGTGGTTGCCGTGGGATTCCCGGCATAAAAGTACTTCGGGATGTTTTGTGGGAAATTAAAATCAATGTGACGCGGCGGGATGCCCACCGAGGCACCGTTGAGGCTGTTGCTGGTTTTCGCGACTGTTGTCATTGCGAGACTCCGTAGTTTATAAACGAAATGAAAAGTTAAACAGTGGTCGCTTTTGCGCCGCGACCTCTGTTCATCCGGAAAAGGGTTTCCAGAACCCGCTGATATGCGGTTGGCATGAGCCGCTGGGTGGCGTCCATCAGCACCGCGTCAGCGCCAATCAACACACGCCTTTGATTCTTTTGCACTCCCCGGAGGATCGCATTTGCTGCCTGTTCGGGGGTGGACATCGCAATGTGATCAAACAGGTCGGCAACTTCATCCTGGCCACCAATACTCATGCTTCCCATCTCACCCATGCGGCTGTTACGGGCAATGTTGGTCTTGACACCGCCGGGATGGACACAGGTGGCGCTTACACATCCGCCCTCGATATTAAGCTCTTCGCGCAACGATTCGGTGAAGCCTTTGACTGCAAACTTGGCCGCATTGTAGGCAGCCTGGGTTGGTACGCCGATGATGCCGAATATGCTGGAGATGTTGACAACATGGCCGTCGCCGGACTGCTTCAGGTGCGGAAGAAAAGCCTTGGTGCCATACACCACACCCCAGAAGTTGATATTCATGAGCCATTCAAAGTTTTCATAGCTCATGGCCTCTACCGTTTCCCCCAGACCAACACCAGCATTGTTGATGATCAGGTTCACCTTGCCGTGCTCTTTGACACTGTCCTCGGCGTACTGATAAACCGCAGCACGATCACCCACATCAACATGATGCGCTGTTACCTTCACTGGATAGGATCGGAGCTTCTCCAGAGTTTGCTCCAAGCCTTTGTCGTTAACATCGGAAAGTGACAAGTGACAGCCCTTTTCCGCCAGGGCAATCGCGGTGGCCTGACCGATACCCGAGCCGGCCCCTGTGATGGCGGCGACTTTTCCAGAAAAATTTTTCATAGTATTCCCTCTTGTTAAGGTTATTGTTTAGGCGCCGAGCAGAGATCCGAGTATTCCCTGCTTTTTCTTCCTGAGTTTATTGCCTTCGAAATTCAGATAACCATCTTCGAGATTGCCATATCGCATAGCGGGAAGATCCCTCAGGTAATCATCCAGATTCTGCCAGGGCACCTTGCTTCCCTGACGCGGCAGGCTGTCATTGGCTCGTTGAACATAGCCGGAGCGCAGATTGAGGAAGTTGTTACCGGTAACGCAACCTTGCTCATCGATGGGAGTGACTCGGGTGGCGCCAATGTCGTGCATATGGTTGAGCAAGCGGCAGACAAATTCGCAGGCAATATCGGCTTTCAGGGTCCAGGAGGCATTGGTATAGCCGAATATCAGCGCCATGTTTGGCACACCTTCCAGCATCAGTCCCTTGTACAGCAATTTGTCTGATACTTTAACTTCGCGGCCATCGACGCGCAGCGTAGCACCACCCAAAAGCTGAAGGTTGAGGCCGGTCGCGGTGATCAGTACATCCGCGTCCAGGTGATTGCCGGACTTGAGTTGAATGCCGGTTTCCGTAAGCGTGTCGATATGGTCCGTGACGACGGATGCTTTACCTTCCCGGATAACCTTGAAGAGGTCTCCTTTGGGTACCGCACACATCCGCTCTTCCCAGGGGTTGTAACTTGGCTGGAAGTGGCGCATGTCAACCTTTGGACCTAGCTGCCTGCGCGTTGCGGCCAGTAGCAGTCTGCGTACTGCTTTCGGATTGCTGAGAGACAGCCGGTAAACAGCGCGTTGAAGCAAGATGTTACGTGTGCGGGCCATTCGGTAGACAGTCATTTCCGGCAGAAAACGGCGCAAGTTCTTGGAGATCAGATCCACTTCGGGGACGCTTGCAACGTAGGTCGGTGAACGTTGCAGCATCACTACGTGGGCGGCCTTGTCTGTCATGGCCGGTACCAACGTCACTGCAGTAGCGCCACTACCCATAATGACTACACGCTTGCCGCTGTAGTCATAGTTCTCGGGCCATTGTTGTGGGTGGATGACATCACCCTTGAATTTGCTCAAACCTGGTATTTCCGGCGTATAGCCCGCGTCGTATTTGTAGTATCCGGTACAGTTGAAGACGAAGCCGGCACTGAAGGTTTCTTCCTTGCCTGTTTTTTCATTCAGGGCTGTGACAGTCCAGTGACACTTCTTGCTATCCCACTCCTCTGAAATGACTTTCAAGCCGAAATGAATGTGTCGTTTGACGTCATGGTCGCGTGCGGTGTCTTCAATATAGGTTCGAATGGACGGGCCGTCGGCAAGCATTTTTGTTTGCGTCCAGGGGCGAAAATTGTAGCCGAGCGTGAACATATCGGAGTCTGATCGAATGCCTGGATAGCGAAACAGGTCCCAGGTTCCGCCGATTCTTTCGCGCCGCTCGATAATGCCGAAACGCACGTTCGGGCACTTCTTCTGAAAGTGGCAGGCTGCACCGATTCCGGACAGTCCGGCGCCGATGATCAGTACATCAAGATGTTGGTGTTTCATGTAATACTCCATGGTCGAAAGTTGTCGATGAGGCTTGGCGGCTAAGCGTGGCGTTAGACCCTTGCAGAAAGTCCAGCACTGCCTCGGTGAAGACTGTGTTCCTGTCCCCGGCTACCATATGGCCAGCATGATTTAGCACGACATAGTGCGCATGGGGAACCAGGTCGAGCAGTTCGCGTGCCCCTTCATCACTGAGCACGTCGCTCTGGTATCCGCGAATAAGTAGTAGAGGTATGGACAGCTTGCGGGCGGCACGTTCCACCCTGACTTGTTCGAACATGCCGCTGTTGGTTGCCGTAGGCAGGCGGGCGTGGTCCAGAAAGGCAGGATCCCAGTGCCAGTAAAGGCGGCCGTCATCCCTCTGGCGTAAATTCTTGCGCAACCCTGACAGGTCGCTCGGGGGAGGACGGTGCGGGTTGTAGGCGGCGATGGCATCGCGCACCTGTTCAAGGCTGTCGAATCCGTCCTGATGGCGGCGCATGAATTCGATGATGCGGCGCACACCTTGTTGCTCAAGTCGCGGTGCCACGTCGACCAGTACCAGCGCGGAACAAGGCAGCGAGGCATTTTCGCCAAGCGCCAGCATGCTGGTAAGGCCTCCCATGGAAGCGCCGACAATGATTGGCGCAGTCGGTAGTGAGTGAATCACAGCGTTGAGGTCTGCGACCAGGCTTTCGGTGCTGTAGTCACCTTGTGCACACCAATCGCTTTCGCCGTGCCCGCGCGCATCCAGAGTGATGGCACAGTAGCCCGCTCCGGCGAGAGTGCGAGCCGTATCGGCCCAGGCATGACGCGTCTGACCTCCACCGTGAAGCAGTAGCACGATGGGGCTAGTGAAGTCGCCGTATTGGCTGGCTCGGAGTGACAGACCTTTGGCGCCGACAAAAAGTCTCGATGTCGATGGCGAAGTCGACCAATCCTTTTGCTCTGGCGAGCTTGTGGATAGGGCGTAACTGGATGTCATGGGGGCCTCTATTGTGTTTTGAGCCCAACCAAGCGCACTTGGTTGGTTGGCCAAATAATAATTCAAAGCATGTCAGATGGCAAAGTGTTTCTACCGGACAGGCTGCGGGGGGCTCAGAGCATT
>CALEYY010000225.1 GCA_937928295.1 uncultured Moraxellaceae bacterium | reverse complement strand
GTTTTGAAGATGTGGTGGCACTGGTGGCGCTGTATCGACCGGGCCCGCTGGAATCCGGCATGGTCGACGACTTCATCAACCGCAAGCATGGCCGCGCCGATGTCGCCTACCCGCATCCCGAGCTGGAGCCGGTGCTGGCGAACACTTACGGCGTCATCCTGTATCAGGAGCAGGTGATGCAGATCGCGCAGGTGCTGGCCGGCTACTCGCTGGGCGGCGCCGACATGCTGCGTCGCGCCATGGGCAAGAAGAAGCCCGAGGAGATGGCCAAAGAGCGCGTCAAGTTCATGGAAGGTTCGGGCGGTCGTGGCGTGGATGCCAATCAAGCCGGCGGCATCTTCGACCTCATGGAAAAGTTCGCTGGCTATGGCTTTAACAAGTCGCACTCGGCCGCTTATGCGCTGGTGTCGTATCAGACGGCATGGTTGAAGGTGAACTATCCCGCCGAGTTCATGGCCGCCGTGCTGTCGTCGGAAATGGCCAATACCGACAAGATCGTCACTTTCATTGAAGAATGCCGGGCGATGGGTCTGAAGATCCTGCCGCCGGCGGTGAACTATTCGAATTTCCGTTTTCAGGCCAATGACCAGGGTCAGGTGGTCTACGGCCTGGGCGCGATCAAGGGTGTGGGCGAGGGGCCGATCGAGTCGGTGCTGGTGTCGCGGGCAGAGAGTGGCCCGTTCATCGATCTCTTCGACTTCTGCCGTCGCGTCGATCTCAAGCGCCTGAACAAGCGCGCGCTGGAGGCGTTGATCCGCGCCGGTGCGCTCGATGAGCAGGGCGAGCATCGCGCCATTCTCATGGCGTCGATTGAAGCCGCCGTGGCCGCCGCTGAGCAGCAGGCGCGCAACGCCGACATCGGCATGGTCGATCTCTTTGGCGATGTCCATGAGGCCGGCCCGGCCGGTGAGTGGTCCGATGCGTTGGCGTGGACCGACGACGAGCGCCTGCAGGCCGAGAAGGAAACCTTGGGTCTGTACCTCACCGGCCATCCGATCGATCAGTACGAGAGCGAGCTGGGCCGCTTCGTGCAGGTGCGTCTGGCTGACTTGCAGCCGACCCGGCGCGGCCAGAACACCACCATCGCCGGCCTGCTGCTGGCGCATCGCATCGTCAAGGGTCAGCGCGGCAGTCGCGCCTTCCTGACGCTCGATGACCGCACCGGCCGTGTCGAAGTCACCGTCTTCGGCGAGATGCTGGAGCAGGTGCGGCATCTGCTGCAATACGAGGGCGTGCTGGTCGTCGAGGGCGAGGTGTCCATGGATGAATACGCTGGCGCGCTCAAGGTCGTGGCCAAGCAGATCCTGCCGCTGGCCCAGGCGCGCAACCAGTACTGCAAAGGCCTGGAGCTGACGCTGCCGGTCAGCCTCGGCCTGCGCGGCGTGCACGAGCTGACTGAATGGCTGCAGGCGCATCGTGCCGCGCCTGACCAATCTGGCGCCCATTTGCGTTTCCGCGTGCAGCATCCGGCAGCCCAAGCGCTGCTGCAGGGCGGCAGCGGCTGGCGCGTGAATCTGTCGGATGCACTGCTCCGTGGCCTGCGTCAACGCTTGGATGGCACCG
>CALEYY010000224.1 GCA_937928295.1 uncultured Moraxellaceae bacterium | reverse complement strand
CGCTTTGGACGGACGGTGAGTACGCGGAGACCGGACCGCACGGCATGATCGTCGCGCCGCCGAGCTTCATCTTCGCCTGCCTGGCAGGCGTGCAGGTCGGCATCACGGCACAGACTGCGCTGCGCCTGAACTGGCAGGCCGAATGGCGCGATGCCGATCAGCACACGCTGAGCTTGAGCTGGCTTCGTTATTTCTGAAACGCGCCGAATCGGATAATATGCGCGACTCGGCACTTCAGCCGTTCCTAATTGAAAGGTTTTCAGCATGCAAATCGCCCAAGACAGCGTCGCCCTGATCGACTACACCCTGACCAACGATGCCGGTGAAGTCATCGACAGCTCCAACGGTGGCGAACCGCTGGCCTACCTGCATGGTCACCAGAACATCATTCCGGGCCTGGAAAAGGCCCTGCTGGGCAAGACCGTGGGCGACAGCCTGAAGGTCAGCATCGCCCCGGCCGAAGGCTATGGCGAACTCAACGAGAGCCTGGTCGAACAGGTTCCGGCCGACCTCTTCCAGGGCGTCGAGCGTATCGAAATCGGCATGCAGTTCCATGCCCAGACCGGCACCGGCATGCAGGTCATCACCGTGACTGATGTGCAGGGCGACATGGTGACTGTTGATGGCAACCACCCGCTGGCCGGCCAGACGCTGCACTTCGATGTGACCGTGAAGGAAGTTCGCGCGGCGTCGGCAGAAGAGCTGGAACATGGTCATGTGCATGGCGCTGGTGGTCACCACCACTAAGCCTTTGGCTTGATGCGGTGCCTGATGCGCTAAAAATGCCCCGAAATTCGGGGCATTTTTGTTGCTGGATCTGTGGCAAGAAGTGCCAAACTCGCTGCCTCTGTTCTGTATGAATACGGCTATCCATATGCTGCGTTTGATCTGCTTTCTGATCGGTCTGTCTTTTCTGCCTGCCGCACCTGCCCAAGCCGCCAGCGAAACCGACCTGCAAATCACCACGCTCCCGATTGCCAGCCGCGAAATCAACGAAGCCAGCGCGCTGAGCCGCTCGCATCGCAGCGCTGAAGTGCTGTGGACGCTCAACGACAGTGGCGGCAATGCCGACATTTATGCCTTGAGCACGACAGGCGAACTGCTCGCCACCGTCACGCTCACCGGTGCCGGCGTGATCAACCAGGACTGGGAGGACATGGCCAGCTTCACGCAGGGCGACAAGCACTTCCTGCTGATCGGCGATGTGGGCGATAACTATGCCTGGCGTCCGAACATCACCTTCTACCTGATCAAAGAGCCCGCCTTGCCGGCGCAGGCAGATGTAGCGAAAACACCTAGAGCAACTGAATTAAAAGCACCCGTGCTGCACACCTTCCGCGTGCAACTGCCGAACGGCCCGCGTGATATCGAGGCCATCGCGGTAGATGCCGATGAGAATGCGGCCTACCTCATCACCAAGCGCGACAACCGCCCCACGCTTTACCGCTTCTCGCTCGCTCACGATGCAAACAGCCCGCTAACCGAGCTGATGGCCAGCGATCTCGGCGAGATCAGCATCCCCCGCGCCGATCGCAACAACGGCTATTTCAACTGGGTGACTGCGATGGACTTCAGTGAGTCGGGCCGCTGGGCCTATGTGGGTACGCTGAGCCACGGCTATCGCTATGCGCGAGCACCGGGCCAGTCTTGGCAAGAGGCGCTACAACAGCAGCCCATCGCTTTTTCGCAGCCCCGGCTGACGCAGATCGAAGGCGGCTGCTTTGACTGGCGCGATGAACAGCAGCTGTTCGTGATCAGCGAAAATCTGCCGGCCAAGATGGCCAGGATCAAACTGCCTGCTCCTGGAAGGGAGCCTTGAACGGGCATGCTCCGGCCGCCGAGCGCTGATACGCCTCGACCCCGGCCCTCTCCCGCTGCAGAAAATCCGCGACCGCATTGTGCAAGCCGGCATGACGCAACACATGCCATGAGCTGGTCAGCACCGGCTCGAAGCCCCGGATGAGCTTGTGCTCGCCCTGCGCACCGGCATCGAAATATTGAAAGCCGCTGTGGATGGCGCGCTCGATGCCCTGATACAGGCAGGTCTCGAAGTGCAGCAAGGGCATATCTTCAAGCGCGCCCCAATAGCGCCCGTACAGGGTTTCGCTGCCGGCCAGAAACAAGGCCATCGCGAGCAAGTTGCCATCACGCTCAACACATAACACCTGCACGGTTTGCGGCATGGCGGCAAAAATGCGCTGGAAAAATGCCGGCGTGAGGTAGGGCTGCTGGCCACGCACAAAATAGGTATTGGCATAGCAGGCATAAATGCGGGCTTGCAGGTCGGCGTCGCAATCGCCGCCATTTCGCCAGACGAAGCTGAGCCCGGCCTGGGCCATCTTGCGGCGTTCCTGACGGATTTTCTTGCGACGATCGGCGGTCAGCGCCGCCAGAAAGCCGTCGAAATCGGCGTAGCCGCGCTGCTGCCAGCGAAACTGGCAATCGCGGCGATGCAGCCAGCGTGGGTCGTCGGCAAACAACAGGTCATTGGCTGCATCCGTGAAATTCACATGCAGACCGCTGCAATCGGCCCAAGCCGGATGCGTGGGCAACTGCGCCAGCAACTCACGAATAGCGCCGGTGGCACCGAGCAGCCGGGGGCCGGTAATCGGGCTGAACGGCACGGCCGACAGCCATTTCGGGTAATACGCCAGACCCGCGCGCTGCGAGGCTTCAGCCCAGCCCTGGTCAAACACATATTCGCCACGCGAGTGCTGCTTGCGCCAGCCAGGCATGGCGGCCAGCAGCTTGCCATCGGCATCGGTGAGGATGGCATGCGCCGACTGCCAGCCCGTGCCCAGGCCAACACAACCGGTCTGCTCCAGCGCCTGCAAAAAAGCGTGCAACAGGAAGGGCTGGTCGGCCGGCACTAGGGCATCCCAGCTTGCTGCGGGCAGCTCGGCCAGCGAGTGCAGGCACTGCAGCGTGGTCATGGTTGCAATGCAGACTCGTGCTTAAGCTCGGGCGCGGGCAATTCCGGCCAGATCGGCCAGGGCTTGGGCAACGGCGGACGCACTTCGCCACGGCTGAAGCGCGCGATGGCATCCGTGACCTCGACGGTCTTGGTGTGGTGCGGCGCGTGGCCGGTTTTGGGCAGCAACAGGACTTGCGCCTGCGGCATCACCGGCAGCAAACGACGGCCATGATTCCAGAACGGCACCAGCGTGTCGGCCTCGCCGTGAATGATCAGCAGCGGCAACTTCACCGCGTTGTAGTGCGGGCTGAGGGTTTGCATGTAGGCGCTCAGCTCGTTCATGTCGCGCACATTGTTCAGGTAGGTTTGCGGCCGCAACGCCAGCGCGATGCCGCTGCGCTCGATCTGACCCTCCGGCACCGGATCGGGCGCGAACACCTCCGCCAGCCCTTCCTGCAGATAGTATTTGCCCAGCGGCTGCACCAGCGTCCAGGCAAAGAGCTTGCTCAGCCACGGGCGCTGCTCGGCCAAGGTGTAAGTCCAGTTCAGCGGGCCTGTCCAATGCCCGGAAACACCGCTGATAAGCACGCCACCGGCGATTCGCTCCGGCATGTTGACCATCGCCGACATCACCACCGAGCCGGCCCAGGAATGCCCCACGATGAGGGGCTTGTGCACGCCCAAGGCGTCGCTGGCATCGAGCAGCAAGGCCGCCACTTGCGACGGGTTCAGCCAAGCTTTCTCATCGGACGGCCGTTCGCTGAAGCCGTAGCCGGGCCGGTCAAAAGCAATCACGCGATGCGACTTGGCCAGTATCGGCAGGATGCTGCTACTGAATTCGCGCAGATTCGAGCTGGCGCCGTGAACCAGCACAATGCCCGGCCCTTCGCCGGCCATCGCTTCACCAGCTATTACATAGTGCAGCTTGACGCCATTGACGGTAATGAACTGGCCGATAGGCTCGTTGCCTTGCTCGGCACGGCTGACGCCGACGCCGGTGGCAATCAGCAGCACACAGAGCAGCGCCGGTATCAGAATAAAAAGAGAGAGTTTCATCGAGCATCCATCGGGGGTTTCTGTCTGTTGCCTACTGTTGTCGAGACTAGCGCCAATAACAAGCGGACAGAAGGCGTAAAGCGCGCCTCGGGCTTTACCCCGTCCCCGCTGTGTCAGAGCTTGCGCAGGTCACGCAGAATCATGACCTGAATGTTCGGGCCACCGTGCCGGCCGGATCGTAGAGCACGGTGAAACTGGCGGGCAATTGGCGCAGGAAAGTAGCGGCATCGGCGCGATTCTCGTCGACATTGAGCGCGGCGTTGCGGGTTCGCTGACTGAGCTGGTTCATCCACGGGAAACTCTGACGACAGGGGCCACACCAGCTCGCCCAGGAATCGACATAGACGAACTGACCGCGCAGGCTGGATAGCGTGACCGGCTTGCCGGCAGCATCTGGCAGTGTGAAATCGGGCGCGACATCGCCAGCGGCATGCCCCAGCGCTCGGCCACCAGCTGCAGGATGATTGTCGGCCTTGCCATCGCAATAATCGAACCAGTAGTGGCACCCGGCACATGACAAGTACGGCAAACGCCCAGCCCCGGCTGTACACTCTCGGCAAAGAAGCTCTCGTTGGTACGCGCCGAGCCCTTGCCCGGCACGCTTAAAGCAGGTCTGCTTGTTATTATTCGCTTGTTTAGAAAGCACTTTCGCAAAAAAGCAACGAGAGTTACTTTTTTTGTTAAACACTTTTAGAGCCAGCAGGATACGCATGAATACGAAACTGATCGCCCGCCCGCCGCTGCAGGAACGCTCGCGCCTTCGCGTCAGTCTGATTCTGGAAGCTGCCGAACGGCTGCTGCATGCTGAAGGCTTGTCGGGATTCTCGATTCCGGTGCTGGCCGAGCAGCTGAGCTACCCGCGCGCGACCATCTACAAGTTCTTCCCCACGCCCTATGCCCTGCTCAATACACTGGCCGAGCGGCATCTGGACGCGCTGGAAAAAGCGCTGTACAGCCAGGCTGAAAATCTGGCCAAGGAAGCCGATTGGCGTGGCGTATCACGACGCATGGTCGAAGCTGCCGCCGGCTATTATCGCGAGCAGCCGGTGGCCTGCATTCTGCTGCTGGGCGGGCCGGTCACCGACGAGAGCTATCGCTCGCTGGAATACACCATCAACCGACTCGGCAAGCTCACGCACAACATGCTGCAGCAAGCCGGACTGACCCTGGCCGAAAACCCCTGCGAAGCGGCGCTGGCCATCGAGTACGGCACAGCCAGCTTTCGCTTCTCCTACTTTCTGCATCAGACCATCACGCCCGAATACATTGAGGCTGCCGGGGATGTCATCATCGCCTTCATCGAGAAGCGTTTGAACCTTCGCAGCTGAAAGGCTGTTGTGCAACGATGAATGTGCAACGATGAAAATGAGCGTTTTTGCTTACGCCAACGCCAGCACCGGATAATCCGTATAGCCCTCAGCACCACCACCGTAGAACAGCTCCGGACGCTGCTCGTTGAGCGGCGCATTGTTTTGCAGGCGCTCGACCAGATCCGGATTGGCGATATAAGTGCGGCCAAATGCGGCACCATCAATCAGATCCTTACCCAGCAAATCATTGGCCTTGGCCGCCGAGTAGTTGCCTGCGCCGATCAGCGCACCGCTGTAGCGTGAACGCAAGGCCTGACGGAAGCTGTCCGGCAATACCGGGCCACCCGCCCAATCCGGCTCGGACAAATGCAGGTAGGCAATGCCACGCTGCTCGAATTGCTCAGCCAGATACAGACCCATGGCCTCGCCCTCGATGTCATCGAGCGCATTGAAATTGCCCAGCGGCGAGATACGAATACCAACACGACCCGGCTCCCAGGCGGCAATCACGGCATCCAGCACTTCCAGCGTCAGGCGCGCACGGTTTTCCAGCGAACCACCGTAGGCATCCGTACGGTCATTGCTTTCCGTGGACTGGAACTGATGCAGCAGATAGCCATGCGCGGCA
>CALEYY010000223.1 GCA_937928295.1 uncultured Moraxellaceae bacterium | reverse complement strand
AGTTCAGACGTGTGCTCTTCCGATCTTCGTTGAGGCGGGTAGCGAGCCGATCTGTCCAGCGTTGGTTGAGGACTTGATAGGAGCCATCGGTGATGGAGTCGCCGATGGCGACCAGTGCGCCGGGCGATTGCGGGTTGTACACATCAAGGCCGGAGATGAAGAACCAGCCAATCGACAGACCAAGAAATGAAAGACCAGACATGTCATTGGTGACATCACCACTGCCCGCCGGGCTGATGTATTGCGGCCCGAAGCTGATGGCATGCCAAGTTATTGGACCGGATTCGCCGGCGACATAAAAGCTGACAGCCAGATCTTCCTGGGCCTTGATCGCAAAATCGACGGTGTCGCTGATGACCTCTGTGCCGGGCTGGGCGATCACAAACGATTTGCCGCCAAAGCTCAGGCTGACGCGCTCGCCGATGAGTACCGGTGATTGCGGCAGGACATGAGAGAGGCTGACGGACTCGAACCTGACGGGCCTGTCGCCCTTGAGGTTGGACAATCTGATGCGTGCTTTGCTGCCGCTGATGGTCGGGTTGATGATCATGCGGAAGCTTTGGTCTCGTGCCTGATTTTTTTCTAAGAGCGCCAGCGTGACCGAGCCGGGCGTGGCTCCGATGGGTGTTTCCATGGTGAGTGGCCCGAGTGGATAGGGGCCATAAGGAGCCGTTGACCATGCGCCGACCATGTCTGTGTTGGCAGCGGCTGCAGAGGGTGTGTCACTGCTCCCGGAAGAGCCGCAAGCCGCAATAATCAGTGTCGGTATGCATATCAGCAGGATGCGCAGTATAGAGTTCATCAGACTTCTCTTTTCTGGGGACACAGGATGGTGGTTGGGCGTGTCAGTTGCATGTGACGCTGCCAGGCGGAGTTATGGTTACACCTGCACCGTTTAGGCGTGAGCTCAAATACGCCACGGCCAGAGGTGTGCCAATGACGCCAAAACTGACATGTTCCCCGGCGATGCCACGATAGTACGCGACATGGGTGCCGTCGTTGCACCAGGCATCGACCATGGCATCTGCTCCGGCAATCGGGATCAGCTCATCGAGTAGCGAGTGATAAACAAAGACATCCGTGATCGGGCTTTGGCCTGCCTGGGGCAAGCTCAGCAGCGGTGCGAGCCGGCGTACACCGGGTGTATCGAAGGGGTCGCTTACGGTGGTGTAGTCGGCTAAATGTCCCGTGGGGCTTGAGGAGCCATCCGAGGTATTACCGTTGCAGCCATCGCGCAGGGAGTTCAGCGCAGCGCGTCCCTTGTCATTGAGCACGGGCGTTATGAGCTCGGGGTAGGCGCGATTGTTGCCGACAATGGCTGAAAGAATCAGCGAGAAAAATAATGGATTGGTTATTGGATTAGTGTCCACATTGCGGGCGACGCCGATGACATCAGCCGGCGTGCCGCCGGAGGCAACGGCCACGATATTCAGCTCAGGCGCGTAAGCTTTATGCAGTGTGGCGGCCCAACCCGTGGCGATGGCGCCGCCGGAATAACCCCACATGCCCACCGGCGTTTTGCTGTTCAGGCCGAGCGGCGCGAATTGTTGTGCGGCCCGGATGCTGTCGAGTGTGATCTGCCCGGCTAGGCGACCTGCACCGTAGGCCGATTGCGGGCCTTCATGATCGGGATAGACCAGAGTCCAGCCTTGCAGGAGGCCGAGCAGAGGGCCGGCGGCTTCTGATTGGCTAACGCTATTGTTGGTGCTGCCGGTTAGGCTGTGCGAGGGCGCGCACTCACTGCCGAGTGAGTCTTCGGCATATTGATAGGCCACCAAGGGGGCTTCACCGATCGCCGGCGTCATGGGCTTCACCACGGTAGCGATGGCGATGATCGGCTGGCCGTTGCTGTCACGCGAGATGAAGCGTATCTGCCAGGCCGGGTTCGGCATGGGGATGCCGCCCAGTGGTGCAAAGGTGACTTCTCGTGAGTCAAGCAAGGTGCCAGGTGCCTGATTCATGTTGGCTGCCTGCGTGTAGAAGGCATCGCTATCGGCTGTTGCTGCGAATGGAGCCGCCTTGTCGCCGCTTGTGTCTGAGCCGCTGTTGCCGATACAGGCCGTGAGACTGGCGCTCAATATGAGGGTGGCAGCCAGGCTCAGGTTGGAGTGAGCAGGCTTGAGCAGGTTCGGACGAACTGGGCGCATGGGTATCTCACGGTAGTGCATAATTGATTCGTGACTTTAGTGCGCCTGCTGCAAGGATAGTTTGTATGGAAAGGCTGTTTACCAGCTATTACTGGCATCGTGGCTTTCTCATGCTGGCGCCGTCATTTGTGCTGGAG
>CALEYY010000222.1 GCA_937928295.1 uncultured Moraxellaceae bacterium | reverse complement strand
CAAACTAATCGGCGGTGCTGACGCGCATGCACCCCATCAGAAGTGTCAATGTCGCAACAACACCGCCGTTGTCGATTCTCTCGATCACGCTCGGCAATCTGCTTTCCTCAGGTATTGCCTCCATTGCCTCGATGACCTCGGTGCTCGACGAAGTCGACAACTATTGCGCGCAGCTCAATGGCAGCCAGCGTACGGCGCGAACCGCACCGAAATGCGTGGCGCTCTTTCCTGACACCATCAGCTTTCGTCCGGCTTCGGGGAGTGGGCAGGTGGTTGGTCTGGCCTATGTGGGTGGCATTGCCATGGTTGCCCAGCAAGTGCTCAATACCGATGACAATACGATCACCAGCCCTTATGCGAGCCGTCACTGGATGAATTATCGCGCCTTGACCCTGGCTCATGAATACGGCCACTTGCTGAACATGGATCACGCATCCTGTGGTGGTGCGACCGGGTTGGATCCCAGGCTTTACAGCGATGGCCGTCTGAACGGTGGCGGTGGCTGGGATGAAGTACGCGATGCCTATTTTTCCAGCACGCGCCTAGATGCCAATAATCAACCTCAATTTGCGGACTTGATGTCTTACTGTGGAAAGGAGTGGACATCGGATCGCGGCTACTTGGCCGAGCTGAACTATCGCAGTGCCAGCAGCGATGTCAGTGCGCGTGTTGCGGAAGCGCCGCAACAATGGATGAAAATCAGCGTTAATGGCGGCGTCTGGAAAGCCAGACCGGTAGGATTTGCGCCAGGGACGCTGAAATTGAGCAGTCTCGATGTGGTGGTGAGCAGCGAACAGGCACCAGTCACCATGCCGCTTTATTCCGCCGTCCTCTCGGATATGCCCGATCAGGCACAGGGGCCTTACTACATCAATCTCGGTGATATGCAGGTGACTCAGTTGCAAATCAGGCGTGCTGGAGAGGTCTTGAAGACGTTGGCCGCTGGCGAATTGACAATCCACTGACAAATGCAAAGGGGCGGGGTAGTCTTGGGGTAACACGCTTCGGCACGGCTCTTGCCATAAAGCTCTTGGCATAGAGTGTGCTGCTGATATTTTACCCAACAAGACGGATGGCTAGCTCATGACCCCGCTTTCACCTGCCGATCAGCTCTTCCTGTGGATGGAAAAACGCCAGCAGCCCATGCATGTGGCCGGCTTGCAACTTTTCAACTTTCCCGAAGATGCCGGCCCGCGCTACATCCGCGATCTGGTCGAGCATCTGCGCACCTTTACCGAGCCGCAGCATCCCTTCAACAAGCGCCTCGTGCGCCGTTTTGGCCAGTATTTCTGGGAAACAGACAAACAATTCGACCTCGAACATCACTTCCGCCATCGCGCCCTGCCGAAGCCGGGCCGTATTCGCGAGTTACTGTCGTATGTGTCGGCCGCGCACAGCAACCTCATGGATCGCCAGCGCCCGCTCTGGGAAGTGCATCTGATCGAGGGCGTTCAGGGCCGTCGTTTTGCGCTCTACACCAAGGTGCATCACAGCCTGTTTGATGGCATCTCCGCCATGCGCATGGGCAGTCGCGCCTTGTCCACGGATCTCGATGCGCGCGACCTGCCGCCGATCTGGGCGATGCCACCGCGCCGCAAACCCGCCGGCCTGCCTAATCCCATCGATGTGGCCACTGGCGCGGTGCGCATGACCTCCGGCTTCAGCAAGCAGATGGCGACCATGCCGGCCGTGCTCAAGGAGATTAGCAAGGTGGCGCGCAAGTCGCAGCGCGACCCTAACTTCGTGCCATTCATGAACGCCCCGGCCAGCATCATCAACAGTGACATTACCGGCTCTCGCCGATTTGCCGCGCAGAGTTACCCGATGGCGCGCTTCAAAGCCATTGGCAAGGCGTTCGGTTGCACATTGAATGATGTGGTACTGGCGGTATGCGGCAGCGCGCTGCGTAACTACTTGATCAGCCAGCAGGCATTGCCGGACAAGCCGTTGATTGCCATGGTGCCGGTGTCGTTGCGTACGGATGATAGCGAGACGGGTAACCAGATCGCGATGATCCTGGCCAACCTGGGAACGGAAGTGGCAGACCCGACGCTGCGCCTGGAGCGCGTCAGGGCTTCTGTGCAAGAAGCGAAGACGCGCTACAAGAGCATGAGTTCGGCGGAGCTGTTGAACTACACGGCGCTGATGATGGCGCCGGCGGGATTACATCTGCTGACCGGGCTGGCGCCCCGTCTGCGAGCCTTCAATGTGATCATTTCCAATGTGCCCGGCCCGAAGGAGCCGTTGTTCTGGAATGGCGCGCGCATGACCGGCCAATACCCGGTATCGATACCGGTCGATCAAGTCGCGCTCAACATAACCCTGACGAGTTATGTTGATCACCTAGAGTTCGGGCTTACTGCTTGTCGTCGAACCTTGCCGTCGATGCAGCGCCTGCTTGGCTATCTGGAGCTCGGAATACACGAGCTTGAGGTCGCTGGCGGTCTGCGCTGAAACCTTCAGCACGGGCCGGACGCGCCGGGCGGTCGCCATAGGACGGACGGTCGCCGCCGCTACGATCACCGTAGCTCGGACGGTCACCCTGCGGACGCGGGGCAGCCGAACGGGCCGGACGGTCGCCATAGGCAGGACGATCGCCATACGACGGACGATCACCCTGTGGGCGCGGAGCAGCGCTGCGGTGTGTCGGACGGTCGCCACGCAGAGCCTGACGATCAAACGCTGAGCGTTCGTGCGTTGCGGCGCCGGCAATGTTGCCGCTCAATTCACCATCAACCACCACCGGGCGTGCGGCGTAAGCCGGACGGCTGTCGGTACGGGCCGGACGATCACCATAGGCCGGACGGTCGCCGTAGCTCGGGCGGCTGTCAGTGCGGGCCGGACGATCACCGTAAGCCGGGCGGTCGCCATAGCTCGGGCGGCTGTCGGTACGGGCCGGACGATCGCCATAAGCTGGGCGGTCGCCATAGCTCGGACGGCTGTCAGTGCGTGCCGGACGGTCGCCATAAGCAGGACGATCACCGTAGGCCGGGCGGCTGTCGGTACGGGCAGGACGGTCACCATAAGCCGGGCGATCGCCATAGGCTGGACGGCCGCCGTTGTTGCTGCCGCTGTCGCGACGAGCGCCATAGGCCGGACGCGGAGCGCCGCCATTGTCACGATACTTCGGTGCCGGACGCGGTTCCATGCCAACAATCGTCAGTTCAGGAATGGCGTTGCCGGTGTAGGCGGCGAGACGCTGCAACTTGCCGCGATCGCGACGGTTGACCAGGCTCACGGCGGTGCCGGTACGGCCAGCGCGGCCGGTACGACCGATGCGGTGAACATAATCTTCCAGCACCATCGGCAGGTCGAAGTTGAAGACATGGCTGATGCCGACCACATCGATGCCGCGCGCAGCAACATCGGTAGCAACCAGGCACTTGACCATGCCGTTCTTCAGATCACGCAGCGTGCGGTTACGCGCCGGCTGCTTCATGTCGCCGTGCAGGGCAGCGGTGGACAGACCAAAGTTGGCCAGTTCGATCGACAGCACTTCAGCGTCACGACGCGTCGCGGTGAACACCACGGACTGGTTAACAGCCGGGTCAGCCAGCAGCTTGAGCAGGATGGCCTTCTTGTGTTCCATGTCGT
>CALEYY010000221.1 GCA_937928295.1 uncultured Moraxellaceae bacterium | reverse complement strand
TTCGCGCCCAGCCAAATTGAAATCAATACCCGCGCAGACACTGGGCGTCAAGAGGTGGTGATCAAGCATGCCTACATTGAGCGGCGCATGATCCCCTTGAACATCTATTTGCAAGAGGCCTTCGATGCTGGCCTCGAAGACCCCAAGGCGCAAGCCCAGATGGAGCGTGCGGTGATGGAATACGGCAATGCCATCAAAGATTTGGTGGCGGCCAATATTTTTCCGGGCGACATGTTGTGGAAAAATTTTGGCGTCACGCGCCATGGCAAGGTGGTGTTCTACGACTACGACGAAATCGAGTACATCACCGATTGCAATTTCCGCCGTGTGCCGGCCCCGCGCAACGAGGAAGATGAAATGTCCGGAGACATTTGGTACCACGTGGGCCCCCGTGATGTGTTCCCAGAGACATTTGGCCCGTTCTTATTAGGCAACCCAGCGGTTCGCTCGGTTTTCATGAAACACCATGCCGATTTGCTGGACGCAAGTTTTTGGCAAGGTCACAAAGAGAAAATCAGCCAAGGACATGTCCACGACGTGTTTCCCTATGAGGCTGACAAACGCTTTGCCGTGCAACGGCTGATCCATTCCAGCCATTCGTGATTTTTTATTCCAGAGGAGACAAACATGTCAGACGCTATCGTGATCGTGAGTGCAGCCCGCACCCCCATGGGCAGTTTTCAAGGTGATTTCTCCGCGTTGTCGGCCCATGATTTGGGTGGCGTGGCCATCGCTGCCGCAGTGCAACGCGCGGGCATTGCCCCAGACGCGGTCACCGAGGTGATTTTTGGCAACTGTTTGATGGCTGGTCAGGGCCAAGCGCCTGCCCGTCAAGCGGCTTTCAAAGGCGGTTTGCCCAAAAGCGCTGGCGCAGTCACCTTGTCCAAGATGTGTGGCTCAGGCATGCGCGCAGCGATGTTCGCGCACGACATGCTGGTGGCGGGCTCGCACGACGTGCTGGTGGCTGGCGGCATGGAGAGCATGACCAATGCGCCCTACCTCATGCTCAAAGGCCGTGGCGGCTACCGCATGGGCCACGACCGCATTTTTGACCACATGATGCTCGACGGTCTGGAAGACGCTTACGAAGCCGGTCGCAGCATGGGCACCTTCGGCGAAGACTGTGCGGCCAAATACAGCTTCACCCGTGCCGAGCAAGACCACTTTGCCACCACCAGTGTGCAGCGCGCCAAGGCCGCTACCGAGTCGGGCGCTTTTGCCGCCGAGATCACGCCCGTCACAGTCAAAGACCGCAGCGGCGAACGCGTCGTGTCCATCGACGAAGGCCCCGGCAAAGTCAAGCTCGACAAAATCACATCGCTCAAGCCCGCCTTCAAGAAAGACGGCACCATCACCGCCGCCAGCAGCTCGTCCATCAACGACGGCGCCGCCGCCCTGGTGCTGATGCGCCAGTCCACCGCTGAGCAGCAGGGCCTCAAGCCCCTGGCCCGCATCGTGGCCCACAGCACCCACGCGCAGGAGCCCAACTGGTTCGCCACCGCGCCCGTGGGCGCCACCCAAAAGCTGCTGGCCAAGACCGGCTGGGGCGTGGGCGATGTGGACCTGTGGGAAATCAACGAGGCCTTTGCGGTCGTGCCCATGGCGCTGATGACCGAGATGAACATTCCGCACGACAAGGTCAACGTCAACGGCGGCGCCTGCGCCCTGGGCCACCCCATCGGCGCCAGCGGTGCGCGCATCCTGGTGACCTTGCTGCACGCGCTGCAGGCGCGTGGCGGCAAAAAGGGCGTCGCCACGCTGTGCATCGGCGGCGGCGAAGCCACGGCCATGGCCATCGAACTGGTCTAGGACAGCCGCCATGACCGATGCGTTCCGCGACAACACGACGGAGGCCCGCTTCGAACTCGAAACGAACGGCCTGCTGTCCTTCGCCGACTACCGGCGCGAGCCGGGCCGGCTGAAGGCCGACATCCAGCCCTGGGAGGCCGGGCCGTACAGGGCGCCGCCGGTCCCCGGAAACAGGCGATGGAAGTCGGTCGGCGTGGTGATCACGGTCTGCTCCGGCAGCGCCTGCAGGCTCAGGCCGCAGCGTTCCAGCCGTTTGAAGGTCGCAGTCGCGCATGAGGCGATATCCGGGGTGTCGAAGCGGTGACGGTCGCCGATTGCCGGCGCATTGACCAGACACAGCAGGCGTTCGGCCAGCCGGGTCGGTTCATCGGCGAGACCATCGCCGCGATCCTGCGCGCAGAGATAGACGGTGGGCTCGCGCGGCAGGCGCTGGTGGCGCGCGTGGACGATGCCGAGACCATGGCGCGCGGTGAGCCAGGTGCCCACGGCTATGGCCTGTCCGATGTCGAACAGCGTGGCCGCATGATGGCAAGCACGCGGGACACCCGCAGGCGGTTTGCGACGAATGCACCAAAAACGGCGCGAACGGCAAAACAGCGGCGGGAACGGCCGCCGACCGGAACCGCTGCGCTATTCCGGGCGCCGGAAATCGTTTTCGATCCAGGCGATGGCGCTGGCTGATATCCGCAAGGGCGCGGATGTCTGGGGCCTCGCGGCGGTATATGCCGCGCAGTCGGTGATCAAGCCGCAGGACACGCGCGATTACCTGATCCGCATGCTCGATGTTTACAAGCTGCGCATGACCAAGGGCGTCGGGCAGCACCTGATGCGCAGCTGGCCGACCAGTTATTGATGACTTCGTGAAACGCGGAGCGCGCACCCAACACCCATTGGCTGCGCTCCCCGTTTCTTTTTTTATTCTGTTCCGGGAATCCGTATCTGATGTTCAATAAAGTACTGGTGGTTAACCGCGGCGCTGTCGCTGCCCGCGTGCTGCGCGCGCTGAACGCGATGAATATTCCCTCGGTGGCGGTGTATTCGGAAGCCGATCACCACGCGCCTTACCTCGAAATGGCGAGCCAGACTTTCGCCATCGGCCCTGCGCCGGCGCGCGAAAGTTATCTCAATCAGGACACCATCATCGAGGTGCTGAAAAAATCCGGCGCCGACGGCCTGCATCCGGGCTACGGTTTTCTATCCGAGAACGCCGGCTTTGCGCAAAAGGTGATCGACGCCGGTGCGCAATTCATCGGCCCGTCGCCGAAATGGATCGACGCAATGGGCCACAAGACCCGCGCCCGTGATCTCGCTGCCCAGTACGGCATGCCGATGTCGCAGGGTTCGGAAGTGCTGCCCGATGACAATGACGCGATCATCGCTGCCGCGCGCAAGATCGGTTTCCCGGTACTGGTGAAACCCGCCGGTGGCGGCGGCGGAATCGGCATGTTGCCGGCAAAAGATGAAGCGGAACTGCTGACCGCGGTGGAACGTTCGCGCTCGATGGCCAGCCGCGGTTTCGGCACGGCTGAGGTGTATCTCGAAAAACTGATCGAGAACCCGCATCACATCGAGTTCCAAATCCTGGGCGACAACCGCGGAAACATCATCCACCTCGGCGAGCGCGACTGCTCCATCCAGCGCCGCCACCAGAAGGTGTTCGAGGAAGCGCCCTCGCCCGCCGTCGATGCCGCGTTGCGTCAGCGCATGGGCGCGGCGGCGGTGGCTGCGGCCAAGGCAGTGAACTATGTGGGCGCAGGCACGGTGGAATTCATCGTCGAGCAAA
>CALEYY010000220.1 GCA_937928295.1 uncultured Moraxellaceae bacterium | reverse complement strand
GAAGGCTGGTGGTGTTTTACCGAGCAGTATGTTGTTGACCCAATAGCTCCAGATCAGATCATTGGGGCGTAGCCAGGCAAATGCGGATGACATGTCCTTACCATCCAATACCCCTTTCTTGCGTGATCGTTTTTTGGCGGCAGCGATTGCACGAGGGGTCGCAAACAACCCCATGGTGGTATCTGCTGCGGTTGCAAGATCCAGCACATTGACCATTAGTGTCAGCGTGTTGATGCGCTGATCACCCGCAGCAGCGCGTACGGCCGCGTAACTGGCCAAGGTCACACCGCCGGCACAGGCTCCGAAGTCACGCCGATCTCGATTCTGACCACCCCCAGTGACGAGAAAAAAGGCGTGGTGTCGAGCCTGCTCTATCCTGACATTGCGGTGCTCGACAGCACGCTGACACTGGGCCTGCCGCCGGCCATCACGGCTGCGACCGGCATTGACGCCATGGTGCACGCCATCGAGGCCTACACCAGCAAGCACAAGAAGAACCCGCTGTCGGACGCGCTGGCGCTACAAGCCCTGAAAGCCCTGCACGACAACATCCGCATCGTGCTCCAGGACGGTGGCAATGCCGATGCCCGCGAAGCCATGCTGCTCGGCTCGCTGTTTGCCGGCATGGCCTTCGCCAATGCCCCGGTCGCAGCCGTGCATGCGCTGGCCTATCCGCTCGGCGGCCACTACCACCTGCCGCACGGCCTGACCAATGCGCTGGTGCTGGCCCCGGTGTTGGCCTTCAACCAGCCCGCCGCCGCTCGCCACTACGCCGAACTGGAACGACACCTCGACAGCAGCGCCAGCGGCGATGACCAGGTCGCCTCCAAAGCCTTCATCCGGCGCATGACGGCACTGGTCGGCGAAATGCCCTTCGACCAGACCCTGCGCGGCAACGGCGTGCCGGAAGCCGACCTGCCCATGCTCGCCCGCGATGCCATGGCCGTGCAGCGCCTGCTCGTCAACAACCCGCGCGAGGTCAGCTACGACGACGCGCTCGCCCTTTACCAAGCCGTTTACTGAGCCGCTTACCGATCATGTCAAATCCCCTGAAAGCACAAACCCGCAGCGACTACGCCCACTTCCTCAGCATCCCTACACGCTGGATGGACAACGACATCTACGGGCATGTCAACAATGTGAACTACTACAGCTTTTTCGACACCGCCGTGAATCGCTACCTGATCGATGCCGGCGTGCTCGACATCCACAACGGCACGACCGTCGGTTTTGTAGTGGAAACCCAGTGCCAGTATTTCGCGCCGATTGCCTTCCCAGACACCGTCCACGCCGGTATTCGCGTGGCGCAGCTGGGCAACCGCAGCGTGCGCTACGAGGTCGGCCTGTTCCGCAACGACGACCCGACGCCAGCCGCCGCCGGCCACTTCGTGCATGTCTATGTGGATCGCGTCAGCAACCAGCCGGTGACCATCCCTGATAATGCCCGCGCCGCCATGCAGGCGCTGCAGCAGCCGACGCCGTTGAAGCAGGGAGCACCGTCATGAACCCCCTGATTCGCCAGCAAGCCTTCATCAACGGCGAATGGCGCGATGCCGACCTTGGCGGCCGCCATGCCGTGCACAATCCCGCCACCGGCGAGCTGATCGCCGAAGTACCCGACATGGGCGCCGATGAAACCCGCGCCGCCATCGCTGCCGCCGACGCCGCGCTGCCGGCCTGGCGCGCACGACCGGCCAAAGAGCGCAGCAACCTGCTGCGCAAATGGTTCGATCTGGTCATGGCCAATCAGGAAGCGCTGGCGCAGCTGATGACCGCCGAGCAAGGCAAGCCGCTGGCTGAAGCCCGTGGCGAAGTCGCTTACGGAGCCTCCTTCATCGAATGGTTCGCCGAGGAAGGCAAGCGCGTCTATGGCGAAACCATTCCGGCGCCCAGCAGCGACCGCCGACTCATCGTGCTGCGTCAGCCGGTCGGGGTCATCGCCGCCATCACGCCGTGGAATTTCCCGGTCGCGATGATCACGCGCAAGGTCGCACCGGCGCTGGCCGTGGGCTGCACCGCCGTGGTCAAGCCCGCCGAAGCCACGCCGCTCTGTGCGCTCGCGCTGGCCGCGCTGGCGCAGGAAGCCGGCATTCCCGCCGGCGTGCTCAATATCATCACCACCGCCCGCCCCGCTGCCGTCGGCGATGAACTGACGCGCAACCCGAGCGTGCGCAAACTGTCCTTCACCGGCTCCACCGGCGTCGGCAAGCACCTCATGGCGGCCTGCGCCGGCACCGTGAAGCGCCTGTCGCTGGAGCTTGGCGGCAACGCACCCTTCATCGTGCTGGATGACGCCGACCTCGACGCTGCCGTGCTCGGTGCACTCGCCTCGAAGTACCGCAACGCCGGCCAGACCTGCGTCTGCGCCAATCGCTTCCTCGTACACAGCAGCGTCTACGATGCCTTCGCGGCCAAGCTGCATGCCGCTGTCAGCGCCTTCCAGATCGGCAACGGTGCCAACGATGGCACGCAGATCGGCCCGCTGATCAACGCCGCCGCCGTCGCCAAGGTCGAGCGACTGGTCGATGCCACCGTCGCCGCCGGCGCCACCTGCACGCTCGGCGGCCAGCGCCATGCGCTCGGCGGCAACTTCTATGCCCCGACGATCCTGACCAATGTCAGCGCCGACATGCCCATCGCTGTCGAAGAAAGCTTCGGGCCGGTCGCGCCGCTGATTCGTTTCGACAGTGACGATGAAGCCGTACGCATCGCCAACGCCGTACCGGCCGGGCTCGCCGCCTACCTTTACGGCAATGACCTGAAGCGCGTCTGGTCGATTGCCGAACGCCTGGAATACGGCATGGTCGGCATCAACGAAGGCATCATTTCCAATGAAGTAGCCCCGTTTGGTGGCATGAAGGAATCGGGGCTGGGGCGTGAAGGCTCGCGTCACGGCATCGAGGAATATCTGGAAATGCAGTACCTGTGCTTGGGCGGCATGACGGCGCGCTGAGCGCCTGACGCAGCACTTCGGTTACTATCGCCGGCTGATTATTCTTTGTGACTCGCGCTATGGCTACGCCTCCCGCCGATACTGGCCTTGATGCCCACACCCCCATTGTGTGACTGGAGACGCGCCACGGATGGAAAATTCCATTTTTAATTCAATAAAAACAATAGCATATAATAATTACCCTGCACCTCGCCTGAGTATGACTTGGGCATGGAAAAGCATGTTTTGGCGCTCAGATTGTCCCAAATTTGTCCCAAGAAAATGGCTAGGGAATTGGGGCATACACAGGCGTGTGTAATCGTACTTACGACGGTGCATGCCCGTGTACTACGGACTAGGGCTTGGCTCTATCTCCGGCATGTTTTGCATGAAGCCCGCTCGAAACGCCTGCATCAACTCCTCATGCAGCTCATGATCATCGCCAAAACCAGAGCCCATCTCCAAGATCAGCTGATCAACAGATCGGCCTGGCACGCCATCCTCCAGAATCGACAACAGATATTTACCTGCTGCGCCCTTTGCAATCACAGCGACATCACTGCCCAACAGCCACGCACCAGCAATTTTCGGATCAAACTCGTAACGCTCCAGCATATCGGCAGCCTCGCCATAGAGCCTGTCCATAACCGCCGGAATCGCCTCGTACTGGCTCATGAGGTACTCAAGGTCCATGGCATCTTTTCGACGGACATCCGATGGTCGCTCTGACCACGAAATCAACTTGAGCAAGGCGATACCAGCTGGCGATGCCACTGACACTTCAATGAGCGGGGATGTGCTGACACGAACCCACAGCGCATGGTCCATGGCCTCCTGGAAACCAAGCACACTCATCACGACTTCACCGGCAGGTGGCCAGGAAATTTCTCCCGCTTCACTCGCCATACCGCCGCCAAAAGGCACCAGATCAACTGGTACTCCTTCCAAGGTAGTCAGCCGATGGTGGAGATGTGGATGCGCACGCCAGCCACCCGCGACGAGATGCTGCCGCACGTGCTCGCTAGCGCCGATTCGCCCGACGCGGCCGTCAAGTCGCTCGCCTTCGAATGGCACGCGGCCGGGCTTGATCGTCTCGAACCAGAACGCGCCATCTGTATCGGTGCCTGTGCGCCCAAACCCCGTGAACGCCGGGTCGAGCGGCAGGTACGCGCCGCCCGCCTTGAGGATGGCCAGCAGCCAATCCATCGCTTCCGCCATTTCGCCGACGCCTCGCCCGGCGAGGCAGTAATAAATCGCCCGCTGAAAATCG